>CAIYQS010000001.1 GCA_903928395.1 uncultured Actinomycetes bacterium
GCCTTTGACGAGCTCACGTTCGTGGAGCTATTCGTATCTGATCCAGAAGCAGCAATGGCTGCAATGCCCGAGGGAATAAAGCGAAGTGAGCGAGCAAGTTCTCTTGCAATTGAGAACAACATTCGCAAGGTTATTGTTGAACAGAATCCCGTAAATCCAAAGTACTTTGAGAAGATGTCGCTACTGCTAGAAGAACTTGTCGAGCAGCGTCGCCGGGATGCAATCGATTACAAGGAGTACTTGCGACAGATTGCAGAGTTAGCCAAGTTGGTGAAGTCGCCAAATCTGGTTGATTACCCGGCATCCTTGGATACCCCGGGCAAGAGGGCGCTTTTTGATAACTTCTTCCCTAATGAGGAGAAGACGACACTTGTGGTCGATAGCACCCTCCACGAGTATGCCCAAGACGGTTGGCGAGCTAACAGAGCCAAGCGGAAAGTTCTCGGAAATGCCGTTGTTCAGGTGTTGGATTCAGTTGGAGTTTCCTCTTTCGAGGAGAGGATCATTGAGCTTCTAGATTTGGTGAGTGAACACAATGAGTATTAATGACACTCTTGAAATCTCTGGGATAACTGTTGAAGTGACTCGAAAAGACATCAAGAATCTTCACTTGGCAGTTTATCCACCCAACGGTCGGGTGACCGTTTCGGCCCCAGAACCTATGTCCCTCGATGCCATCCGAGTTGCCGTCGTTACCCGCCTCGTTTGGGTGAAGAAGGCTCAGAAGCAGATTGCCCTTGCCCCACGTCAGTCGCCAAGGGAGATGGTTGACGGGGAATCTCATTACTTCCTTGGTCAGCGATATCGTATGCGCGTCAAAGAGTGTCCTGGACCAACCCAGATTTCGACCCCAAATAGGAGCACAATCGTCTTGTCCTGTGCTGCAGAAACCTCTCTTACTGCAAAGCGAGCTGCGTTGGACTCGTGGTATCGCCGGCAGTTGTCTGATGTCATCCCACCCCTCCTCGAGGAGTGGGCCCAGAAGTTTGAGCTTACGGACGTCAACTGGCGCATCAGGCGGATGAAGACTAAGTGGGCGACGGTCGATGTCTCTAAACGCATCATCACCATTAATCCAGAGCTTGCCAAACAGAACAACGAAAGTCTGACGGCGGTCATAGTTCACGAACTCAGTCATTTCTATGAACGTAATCACGGGGAGCGCTTTGTTGCGGTGATGGACACCAAGCTTCCGGATTGGCGAAGACGTACCGCTCGTCTCAACCAGGCGCTTCTCTCAACCGAAGACTGGACAGGGTAGCAATTGGTTCAACGGAGGCATCATACGATTCCTCGTTTTTACCTATCGCGCTTTGCTAACGATGAAGGGCGACTTTTACGAGTGCCACTCGAGGAGCCAGAAAGGGCAAACTTGGTATCTATTTCAGATGCCTCGGTTGTTAACAACTTTTATCTAATACAAGAAGAAGACGGAACAACTAGTGACCGAATAGAGAAGCTAATTTCCAGGATTGAATCTGAAGGAGCCAGGGGATTCATTGATCTATTCGATCGTAACGAATGGCCGATTTCTATTGCTACAAGATATCGGGTGTCGGCTTGGATCGCTCTGCAACATTTACGAGGACCGGCTCAGCGCAAAATGTTTACTGAGCTTTACGATATGTCAGCGAAAATGGAAATCGTTGTGCAGGGGCGGGAAGGTATGCGCCGAGCACTTAATCACAATTCCGATGTGGCGGCGACAGAGGAGGAAGTTGATGAGGAATTTGAGGCCTTTTCACGGACAGGCGAATATCATTTCGTAGTTCACCCTAACGAGCACATCAGGTTCATTTTGCAAGAGATGAAGGGGATCACTCAAACGATGCTAGCGAGGGAATGGAGAATAATTCGCTTTGAGCGAAGAGCCCTTTTGCTAAGTGACCATCCGGTGGCCCTCATTCCATCGCCCAGTCATCCGGCCGGGATGGGTGTTGGGGTCTTGAATGCACAAGGCGTGGTCGTCCCCATAAGTCGACGAACTGGACTTTATCTGGATTGGCCCTCGCCGGAGGGGGGCAAGTCAAAAATTGGAGCCAGAGATCTTAGAATCGCTGGGACGACCGATTATGCGAATTGGATAAATCGATGTTCTTTGAGCACGGCAAGAGAGGCGGTTTTTGTTCACCCCGAAGATCCCCACCTGGTGGCTTCTGGGTTGCCCGCTCCCCGGAGGCAGGAACTGGGCATCCCCGATTACGAGAGTTTGAGACGGATGGGGGAATCTCTATCCGAGGGATTTGGGGTTTAAGCCTAAATCCCGTCCGCTGACCCACTTTGACCTTGGTCGAACGGTAAGAATCCTCAATGAACCACGCTAAGGCGAGTGCGCTGTCTAAAGAAGTCGGCAAAATCTCGAGTATGAAACCAAATACAGAGCAAGAAACCAGTCAAAAAGCGGTCAGCCCTGGGCGATCGAGGGGAGAGCCATCGATCACAAGAGTCTCTCTTTCCATTTCGGCAATCTTCGAGTTCGCAGGTCAACTCTTGACGATTTCAACGATTAGTTCGACGGTTACGCATCAGACAGCTCGAGGGATTGTCGAGTCTCTGGCGTGAAAAGAGCCTATGAGCCGGATGATGGCTTCTTCCATAGCATTTGCAGCGAAAAATGTGCTGAGTTGATCTTTCTAGATTACGTCGAAGACGAGGTGGTGGTCTATCCGAGGTCCTGTGAGCACTGCTACCGCTGTGGAAAGCTGGTCAGAGGAACCTTTGAGAATGGTTGCGTCATTCACTTCGAGCGCCACAACCCACGAGGAATGTATTGCCCGATCAACGATGTAACCAAGACTCTCAGATTTGAGGCCACAGTGGCACTGGTTGTGGAGCTTTCAAGCACCCCACTTTCGGACGGTCTCTGGGATTATGCCGCTGACTATGTTGGCAACAACGCCCACATTGCGCCGCACTCAATAGCTCAGCTTCTCATTGATTGTCCGGAACTCTATGAATGAGGGAAGGTACGGTCCGCGTGATGCGGAGGTAAAAAAGGCTATCGGTTTAATCCAGTCTGACATTGAGTCGTATCTACTCTGTGACCTGAATTGGAATTTGAGTCGAGGTTATGATGCGAATGCTCTTCCACCTGATGTTTTTCGATCCCTTGGGAGGTTGAACTTTGTTAAAAACACGTCGGGTCGCAGCGCCATCTATGAGGACTTGCAAAATGAATTTCCGCCCAGCGTTTGTGTCCCGCTGCTGTGTCTGGCACTAGGGGATCGGATTCAATGGCTGTTCAACAAAAATGATTTTATGTTACTTACTGAACCCTTCCGCATCTTTGTGAGGATTATGCAAGAAACGGAAGATGATCAGAATTTACGACTACTCGTGATAGATCTGCTCAGGTCGATGACACTTGATGAAGCGCTCGAGTCAGCCCGGCTAACTCTAGGTTGACGCGCATCCAGAAGAGTAAAGCTCGGGCCCTGACCGACGTGCGGCAGGACGCGAATGGTTAGGATTGCTCACCGATCCGAAGGACAGTGCTTGATTCGGGGCACCTCAATCCAGAAGATTGAATCCTCCGGAGAATCAACTTTTAACTTACCCACTCCTGAAGATCGGTCGCGATGTCCCAAACAATTGGCGCTAAGTTTTTAAGCCTTGCCTCTACTGCTTTGTCCCCAGAACTAGTCACTTTGACCCAATCTGAATCATCGAACTCAGCGTCAGTTGAGGGGCCGCCCCTAGTTATTTGGACCCGTACC
>CAIYQS010000002.1 GCA_903928395.1 uncultured Actinomycetes bacterium
GATCTCACGCAAGAAGAACTCGCCCAATTGGTTGGTGCATCGCGTGAGACGGTTAACAAGGCGCTTGCAGATTTCGCTGCACGTGGCTGGGTAAAACTCGAACCACGCGCAGTACTAGTAATCGACGTAGAGCGCGTTTCAAAGCGCGGACGTTAATCTAACTTTTAAGTAATACCCGCTCAGCCAACTAGCGAGCAAGCGGTTCCGCCGCCCGATCCACCAACCGTGACTAGATTGTTCTCTAACCAATTTGTCTGGATGAGGTATTTCAATGAGCCGAGCGTAATGTCATAACGAGCTGTCCCAACTTTACTAAGTGCACCCCATACCCACGCACACTTATCAGCACTCTCATAACCAGAAGCGTCTAGCCAACCCGTGAAGTATGGATCGGTGAGGGTCTCATCAATTTCGTGTACCAACACACTTGCCATCGAATCCAATCCCACATTTCCATTTGGAGTAGTTGTCTGAGCCGCACAGGTCTTGTAATAAGTCGATGTGAAGTCCTGGAAAGCAATAAATGGAACGCTGGATTGTGACCCAAGTCCATATGAGTGCCAACCACAATAAGTTGTTCCAAACCCACTTGTAAGAAGCGTGGTTTTTGCACCAATATAGATGTATACCGGAGTTGTACCAGATGGGACGACCGTCGGATTAGCTGTAATAAATGAATTAATTTCTGAAGCAACGCCCGCATCAGTCACGCTTGTAACTGTGGGATCTGTAATAGTTGTGTTGGAAACCCACTGCAAAGAAGGCGGGGTCAAACCTTGACTGGTGTAATAGAGACTCGTTGTGTTAAACACATGGCCAGCTAGTGCAACTGAATTTGCTGAACCCGTTCCAAGCGATGTGACAATATTGCCGAGCACTGAGTTCCACGTTGTCACGTCCGTTCCAGACCAACCACCGACAAAGACTGGGATCAGAGAAATTGTTCCGGTCAACGTTGTGCAGGTGCTGTGGCAATAAATTGGATTTGGGGCTGGGGAACCAACGGGGAGGCTAAATCCTTTATTAAAAAAGGTACCGGAATTTGAAGAAAAACCGCTCAATAGATTTCCAAGATTACTTAAGAAATTACTTAGGCCACCGTTAAGCAAGTTGCTGAGAAAAGACTGGTTGTCAGAGGAATTGCCATTGCCATTGCCGTTCCCATTGTCATTACCGTTCCCATTGCCATTGCCATTGCCATTGCCATTACCGTTCCCATTGTCATTCGCGAATGGATCGACTTGTGAGGACAGAACGGGAAAGCCATCTGAACGGAAGCCGACATATTGGAATGTTCGATTGGTCGACGAAGCGTTGGAAGGTTGATCGGCGTAAACAGCCAGTGACATATTTGCAGTAAGGGCAAGAGAGGTAATGATGACGAGAGCGTGGCGAATGTTCATAAAAGCACGATAAACCTTACTTACAAGTAAAGATAGTAGTTTATCACAAAAAGTTATATATTCAACGGAAATTCAAATTAAGCCACTTCGACAGTTAACTCGATCTCTACTGGAGCATCAAGGGGAAGTTCCGCTACCCCGATGGCGCTTCGAGCGTGCTTTCCATTTGCATCTCCAAAAATGTGAATCAACACTTCAGAGGCTCCGTTAACCACTCCAGGGGCAGCAATAAATCCAGGAACGCCATTGACATACCCGACGACCCTAACAACCCTAACGATTGAATCAACAGGGGCTACCAGTTCTACTGCGGCAAGGGCATTGAGGATGCACACCTGCGCCATTTCCTTTGCCTGCTCTGGCGTGACGGGACCGCCTACCTTGCCAGTGAACGGAATCTTGCCGTCCACTAGCGGAAGTTGGCCGGCGGTAAAAACCAGCTTGCCTGTGCGCACCGCAGGGACGTAAGCGGCTACGGGTAGGGCTGCAACGGGCAGGGTCAGTTTTAGTTCCGCTAACTTTGCTCGAACATCCATTTAAGCGACCACCCTTTTCATGTAGGCAACTAAATTGTCTCCGCCACCTGGCGCTGGAATGACTTGGACCAACTCCCAACCCTCGGAACCCCAATTATCTAGGATCTGCTTTGTCGCGTGAGTCAAAAGTGGGACCGTGACGTATTCAAACTTCGTTATGGATGACATTAGTTACCTCCTGTGAGGGCAGCCTTGACGAGCGCGGAAACGGTTCCGCCGTCGGCTTTGCCAGCAATCTTTGGTGAAACGATTTTCATAACCTGGCCCATACCGGCCGGACCGGAAGCGCCTGATTCTGAAATTGCTTCTTGAATCAAAATTTTGATCTCTTCTTCAGATAATTGAGTTGGTAAATAGGTAGTGATGAATTCACCTTCAAGTTTTTCGCGCTCGGCACGGTCAGGGCGCCCACCTTCCGAAAATGCTTCGGCCGCTTCACGGCGTTTCTTTGCCTCGCGGGATAACACCGTGATGATTTCTGGCTCCGTGAGTGTTCGAGCTGTCTTACCGGAGACCTCTTCGTTGGTAATTGCGGTGAGGACCATCCGAATCGTCCCTGACTTTAGTTCATCACGGGAGCGAATCGCTTCAGTGAGATCGCTCTGAAGTACCTCTTTGAGTCCCATAGGGGTATCTTCTCATGCCTATGAGTTACCGACTACGTGAAGCTACCCTCCCAGTGCTGCCATTGGGTCACTCGGCTATTCGCGTTCTGCACTTTTCAGATCTGCACCTGACACCAAAGCGGCGCACGGAGATTGCAGATATCAAAAGTTTTGCTGCCCTTCAGCCTGACTTGGTTATAAGCACTGGCGACTTTTTGGCAGATAAAGCCGCGGTTCCGGTGGTCCTAGATGCGCTGAGCGACCTACTCAAGATTCCTGGGGTCTTTGTCTTCGGTTCCAATGATTATTACGAGCCTCAGCTCAAGAACCCGTTTTCATATCTCATGAAGGATCATGGGAAGCGAATCCTTGGAGACAAATTGCCTTTTGAAGAACTTCGAAGTGGGTTAACCAAGTATGGATGGAAAGACCTTAACCACCACCGGGCTAAGTTAGAAATCAAGGGAACCGCTATCGAATTTCGAGGCACGGATGATGCTCACCTAGAGCTCGACGACTATTCGCTGGTTGCTGGAGAACCCGCAGACTGCGATTTGGCCATCGGTGTTACGCACGCTCCATATCAGCGAATTCTAGAAGCCATGTCGGCAGATCAGCTCGATGTGATATTTGCCGGACATACCCACGGTGGCCAGGTGAGGTTGCCTTGGTTTGGCGGTTCAAAAGCGCTAACAACAAATTGCGACCTCCCAAATTCACGGGCAAGAGGGGTTTCAAGAATTGGGACCGAACCCTGGCTTAACGTTTCGGCCGGGATGGGTACATCGCCTTTTTCACGGATTCGCGTGGCTTCTCCGCCGGAAGTTTCGCTGATTACCCTCGATCGTAGTTTATAAATTCTGCTAATTTCTTGAAGCCGGCTTTTTCGTAGACCCGTTGCGCTGAAAGGTTGTCAGTCCGGACTCCAAGACCTATTTCCCTAATCCCTAACGAATGTGCATGCGAAATCATCCCCAGCACTAATTGCGTTCCATAACCCTTTCCACGGTCTTGGCTGCGAGTTGCAACGGAAGCCATTACATGAAACCCAGATTGCCATTTAACGAGCACCGCCAGCGCTGCTAGCTCTTCCACTTCGTTTCGAATTCCACCCCAAAAAATTTCTTCGGGATCCCCAGGGCGTACTGAAGAATCCGGCGCATGTTCGTCAATAATTGCGTTGATCTCGTCTGCATCATCGATGAGTTCAATCGGTACATTGTTTTTGGATGTCAAGGCTTCCCAAAATTGGAATCCGCGCCCACTTTTCATTTTGCCCGATAAGTCCGGTTCACTCCCAGTTACGGAAAGCCACAAGCACCTGTCGTCGAAATGTGCATCTGGTCCATACATCTGACTGTAAAGAGAATCTCTATCAACTAAAAATGAAAAGGAATCATTATTCTTATATGCGACAACAAAGTTTTCTGGGGACAAATAATATTTTGCGGAATTTTGATCACCAAGAATCTCAGTCGCCCAAGCCTTAGCATCCTCAAGTTTGTCTGTAGCTTCGAGCACTTTTGAATTATATAGTGTTAAAATTAGGTTAATTGCGATTGGTGACATTTAAGGAACTCAGAAAATTGGGTTCCTTTTTTGTTTCCACAGGGAATTTTTATCCACACAAAATAATTCGCACCAGATCCATCTCTCCTTTGTAAATTATCTTAGAGAAACCGAGGCGTTGTGTTGTAATGGAAGCATATGAGATTTCACCAATCGCAAGGCGTGGGTTCAATTCCCATCAACGTCTTCGGCAGTCTTGGACCGACTTTCTGATTCTTGGTGAAGGATCAGAAAGTCGGGCTAAGCACCTTTCGCGCAGCATTAATTACTGAATTCGGCTGCGACTAACTCTGCGATCTGTGCAGTATTTAGCGCAGCACCCTTGCGCAGGTTGTCGCCACACATGAAAAGGTCAAGTGCGTGATCGTCATCAAACGAACGGCGAACGCGACCCACCCACGTTGGGTCTGTGTTGACAACGTCAGCCGGCGTCGGCCAGATTCCATTTTCTGGATCATCAAGCAGTTCAATCCCGGCAGAACTCTTCAGCAACTCTTGCGCACCCGCACGTGTGACTTCGGTATCAAAAACAGCGTGCACCGAAAGGGAGTGAGTAGTGATTACTGGAACGCGCACACACGTAACGGCTACCTTGAGATTTGGAAGTCCCAATATTTTGCGAGATTCAAAACGAACCTTTGTCTCTTCGGATGAATAACCATCCGCTTTGAGCGATCCAGCCCAAGGAATCACATTAAGTGCAAGCGGCGCGGGAAATGCACCGAAATCCTTGATGACGGTTCGAAGATCTCCCGGTTGTTCACCGAGGTGTGTTCCTGCGACTGCAGAAATTTGATTGCGAAGCGTTTCTGGACCTGTAACACCCATTCCTGAAACTGCTTGGTAAGAGGAAACGAATATTTCCTTTAGCCCATACGCCTTGTGGAGCGCACCCATTGCCACGATCATGGTCATGGTTGTGCAGTTTGGATTTGAAATAATTCCCTTTGGCCGATCTTTGATCGCCTCTGGGTTAATTTCGACAACTACTAGCGGAACTTGATCATCCATCCGGAAGAAAGTCGAATTATCAACTACTACCGCACCACGCGCTGCAGCGATCGGCGCCCACTCCCCAGCAATTTCATCAGGAGTATCAAACATCGCGATATCAATTCCATCGAACGCTTCTGGTGAGATTGGGACGACTGTGAGCTCCTCGCCACGACACATTAGCTTCTTGCCTGCACTTCGGGCGGAGGCGATGAGGCGAATCTCGCCATACACATTTGGGCGCTTGCTCAAAATATCGAGCATGACCGTACCAACGGCGCCGGTAGCTCCAACTACTGCCAGTGATGGTTTCTTACTCATCGTCCAGTTCCTCCATATACGACTGCTTCGTCGGTAGTGTCTAATTCAAAAGCTGAGTGAGCTGCTTTAACACCCTTTTCTAGATCGGTGTCGCGCACGATAACTGAGATGCGAATTTCGGAAGTTGAAATCATTTCAATATTTAATCCTGCATCTGCCAGACAAGCAAAGAAGGTTGCCGTTACTCCAGGGTGCGAACGCATTCCGGCGCCAACTAAAGAAAGTTTTCCTACTTGGTCGTCATACAAAAGTGAGGCGAAACCAATTTCGCCTTGAATCTCTTTAAGCAACGCGGTTGCCTCTGCTCCATCACTTTTCGGCAAGGTGAATGAAATATCCGTCAACCCTGTTGCTGCAGCGGAAACATTTTGAACGATCATGTCGATGTTGATAGCGGCGTCGGCGATCGCTTGAAATATCCGAGCGGCGACTCCGGTGCGATCAGGAACTCCCACAATGGTGATTTTGGCTTCGGTCTTATCGTGGGCTATTCCACTAATTATTGCTTGTTCCATATCTTCTGCTCCCTCGGGATGATCTTTGACGATCCACGTTCCTTCTAAATTTGAAAACGACGAGCGGACATGAATGGGCAGGTTGAAACGTCTGGCATATTCAACACAACGCAAGTGCAAAACTTTGGCTCCACTTGCCGCTAGTTCGAGCATCTCTTCGTATGTGACGGTTTTAAGTTTGCGCGCTGTTGGCACAACACGTGGATCAGCTGAATACACGCCATCGACATCGGTATAAATCTCGCAAACATCTGCATCGAGCGCAGCAGCGAGCGCAACTGCCGTGGTGTCTGAGCCGCCACGTCCCAAGGTTGTTACATCGTTTGTGTCTTGTGAAACCCCTTGAAAACCAGCCACGATTGCAATATGTCCACCCTCGAGAGCTTCTCGAATCCGACCTGGCGAAACGTCGATAATTCGAGCCTTACCGTGGGTTGAATCAGTTATTACTCCTGCTTGCGAACCCGTGAACGACATGGCTTCATGGCCGAGATTTCCAATGGCCATCGCCAATAAAGCCATGGAAATTCTTTCTCCCGCGGTCAACAACATATCCAGTTCCCGACCGGAAGGCATTGGGGTCACCTGATTTGCGAGTCCAATTAACTCATCGGTGGTATCTCCCATAGCGGAAACAACCACAACCACCTGATGTCCGGCCTTTTTTGTAGCTACGATCCGGCCAGCCACTCGTTTAAGGCCTTCGGCATCCGCAACCGAGGAGCCACCATATTTTTGGACAATTAGACCCATACGAGAACTTTGACATAAAAAGCAGCACTATTGCGGGTCGTCTTACTATGTAAGACGCTCAAGCATCCTAAATATTGAGATAAACCTTATTCAACTGTCCTGCGGCCTTCAAAGGCTCGGCCAAGGGTTACTTCATCGGCATATTCAAGATCTCCGCCTACGGGAAGTCCAGAAGCTAGCCGACTCACCTTGATACCGAGTGGCTTGATCTGACGAATCAAATAAGACGCGGTTGCCTCGCCCTCTAGATTTGGGTCGGTTGCAATGATTAGCTCCTGAATAGTGGGGTCTGCTAACCGAATCATCAATTCACGGATCCGTAAGTTTTCGGGGCCGATTCCATCGATCGGTGAAATTGCGCCACCAAGCACATGATATTTGCCTCGAAATTCGCGCGTTTTTTCGATCGCCATTACATCTTTACTCTCTTCAACGACACAAATGAGCGAACTATCACGACGCGGATCACGGCAGATGCGACACAAATCTTCTTCGGAAATATTTCCACACTCGACGCAGAACTTAACGCGCTCTTTTACGGTGCGAAGAACATCGGCAAGTCTAGAAACATCCACGCGCTCCGATTGAATAATATGGAAAGCAATGCGCTGCGCAGACTTGGGTCCGATACCGGGCAACCGCCCGAGTTCATCGATTAAGTCTTGAATCGCTCCTTCGTACATCAACGTTCGAATTCCTTGATTACTTGTGCGCCTAGTTCACGCGCGAGTAGCGCGGTTCCGGAGAGCTGATCTGCATCGGTAACCTCTTCAGTCGTGCGCTCGTATTGCGGCGCATTAATCGATGGATCCACAACAACATCAATCTTACGAATGAGTCCTGTGACATCCTGAAATGCCGCCGCAAGAATTTCTTCGCTGCCACTACGAACAAAGGAATCGCGTGCACCAGCATTTACAATTCCGACTGTAATTGCCTTGTCATCAACCGCAAGTACCTGTGCGCTCGCCGATAACAGTGACCAAGTTAAGCGGCGGCGCTTTTTAACATTTTCAATGACGTCAGGCCATAACCGCCGCAATGCGGCAATATCTACAGGACCTGTAGGTTGATTTGTTGAAGGTTCCGGCGCTGCTGCTCGAATCGGTTTCGGAGTGATTGGTGCTGAAAGAATCGCATCAGTTACTGGAATCTGTTCGGGAACTGGAAGCGGTTGGATACCTAGGTTCACTCCGCGCTCTAGGCGTTCTATGCGTGCAATAAGCGCTTGATCGTCACCAGTTGGCAACAATATTCGGCCGCATATTAACTCCAGGATTAACCGTGGCGCAGTAGCACCTCGCATCTCGGTTAAACCTAAGGACGTTATATCCGCCGCACGAATCAACGTTGCTGCTCCAATTAAATTAGCTTGAGTTCGCATGCGATCGAGTTGATCATCCGGAAAATCACGAAGCACGTGTGAAACATTCTCTTTCACTGCTCCGACAATTATTAAATCTCTTAGTCGCTCCAAGAAATCTAGTGTGAATCGTCTGGGGTCAAGACCTGATTCAATAACTTTATCAATAGTATTAAAGATCGTGGTGCTATCCCTTGCAGCAAGCGCATCGATTGCTTCATCAAGAAGGGCGCCATCGGTGAATCCAAGAAGTTGGATAGCAATATCGTAGGTAACTCCGTCGGTTCCTGCTCCAGCTAAGAGTTGCCCAAGCACAGAGAGCGCGTCTCGTACGGATCCTCCGCTTGAACGAACAACCAACGGGATGACACCTTTAGCAACCCTGATGCCTTCGAGATCGCAAATTTTTTCTAGGTGCGTGGCAAGAATTCCAGGTGGAACTAAACGAAATGGATAATGGTGAGTTCGGGAGCGAATCGTTGAAATCAATTTGTCGGGTTCGGTTGTCGCAAAAATAAAGATCACGTGTGGCGGTGGCTCTTCGACAACTTTTAGGAGTGCGTTAGCGGCACCGGGTCCGAGTTGATGAGCCTCATCAATAATATAAATTTTGTATCGCGACTGAACTGGAGCGAAGAAGGCTTTATCACGGAGATCGCGTGCGTCATCTACCAATCCATGAGTTGCCGCATCCAACTCCATCACATCGATCGATCCTGGTCCGTTAGCAACGAGGTCAATGCATGACTGGCATACACCGCATGGATTAGGTGTTGGCCCTATCTCGCAGTTGAGTGAGCGCGCCATGATTCGGGCGCTGGAAGTTTTACCGCAACCGCGGGGACCGCTGAATAGATAAGCGTGATGAATCTTGCCTGAAGCTAAAGCATTAGAAAGCGGTTCCGTTACATGCTCCTGCCCGATGACCTCAGAAAAGGTCGATGGACGATATTTCCGATATAGAGCGAGGGACACCGTTCTCCTTTTACCTGCACTTTTGAGCGCTTATTGAGGGACCCTCCGCACACCCGTCAGAGCGCACCTACCCTTGCTGCCTTCCAGCCCTGGGGGAGTTCAGCACGGTGACGCCGCACGGAGGATCTGTGGGTAATCATAGTTTCTAACACCGATACCCTTCTCCTCTGGCTCAAAATCATGAGTCATGGAGGATTCGCATAGCGGCCGAGTGCGCACGCTTGGAAAGCGTGTAAAGGGCAACCTTTCGAGGGTTCAAATCCCTCATCCTCCGCTCTCCACTGGTTAACCAGGTAACTGGAGGCGTCATCATGCGGTCTTTTGGGGACTCAAAACCAGATTAGAGTCAAGAGATGCGTAGACGTCTGGGAATATTTCTTTTAAGCGCTTCGATCTGTGCTGTTACGACTATGGCCCCCGGCGCGGTAGTGACCAGCGAAACTACAATGAAATTAATTAAGACTATCAACGGCAATATTTCTCCAAAATCTGTCCGGTCATCGGGAGATGGCGTGGTGAGCGCGCAAAATATGATGTACCGACATTCGATCACAATTTATGATGCAAAAACTTTCGCGTTATTAAAAACCATCCCTGACTCTGTTTCACTCAAAGACTTTGGATTCTCGAGTACATCAGGTACATATAAAGGTGCTCCTGTTGAAGGATCATTTTCTCCTGATGGTAAATACTTATATGTAATATTAAAAGAAATATGCTTATGGACAATACTTTTGGTAATTTTCGGAATTTTGGGTTACTTTTAACCCTATGCTCCCACTATTTTTGCGACTTCTGGAAAGAAGGTCATAGACCCAAATGGACCATATATGAGCAC
>CAIYQS010000003.1 GCA_903928395.1 uncultured Actinomycetes bacterium
GACTTTCGTGAGTTGCAACAGTTCATTCAGCAACGAAACCATTTCAGGGTCTAGCGCTGATTTACTTTCAGCTAACGTTCCATCCAGATCAAAGATAACTAACTTTTTCACCGCTCGAAGAAACTCTGAAGTTGCGCTGCTCGCTGCGCGGTAGAAAGCATCGCGATCGTTGATTCTGCTCCTTGATTGAGATTCGGTCCGTACGGAGTTAATCCGTCGTACCCTCCCCCGGTTTTGGAATCAAACATCTGGACGCCCAAATCATTCTTGCCCATGAACCATTCCCAGGCGCGCTCGACCTCAAGCAACCAACGCGGATTGCCGGTGAAATCCCAAGCGCGGGCACAAGCATCAGCTATCGCCGCTACTTCTAAAGGCTGTTGATCAAAAGCTGGTTTCCTATCACGTAGCCCACGGCCTTCCGTTGGGGTGACAGAAAAATGACCTTCATGAGTCTCTATCTCTAGTAGAAATTTCAACATGTGAAGCCCCTGAAGGAGCAAATCCATATCGCGCAATCCCCAACCAGCGAGCAGTACTGCTTCAACAACAGAGCCATTGCTGTAACGAAGTCTTGGCTCAGGCCATAACCATCCGCCGTGGTTTTCAGAGGGAAGCAGATTGTGTTTAACTTCCTTAAGAATGTGTCGGGCGAACGCGTCGCTTGGGTCAGAGATAAGCACCTCACCGGCACCCAGAGCTGCGAAAACCAGTGACATCCGATCCGCGGTTCTGCCTTGTGCCAATAGTTGAAATCCTGCGAGTGAGCGAGAGCGCATGTTGATGTCCGTCCCATACACCGCACCTACACCCAGCGCCCAGATGGCTCTCCCCCAACAATCTGCTGTGCTGGGCGCATCGGTCCAGTAGCCGTCTATACCCATGCGATTATGGCATTTTCCCTCTGGCGCAATTGCATCAAGCAGAAAGTCCAAGTACACGCTTTGAAATGAATGGATTTCCAAATCTTTATCGGGCTGACGACATAACAAGATGAAGGCGCGTGCCACGTCATCAACGCAATACCCATGTTCAACTCGGGCTTCATCTAGAAGAGCATGTTCATAGAGACCACGCGAGGTCGTCATATGTGAAAGATGCGAAAAGATCGGCTGGTCAATAAGTAACGTGCTCATGCGACGACTCTTGCATAAATGAGGCTGGAGGCGAGCTGAAGATACTTATGTGCTATGACCGGCCATTGAATTCCTGCCGAAATAAGTTTTGTTCTATACGACATTTCCTGAGCTACTTCCGGAACGACAAGAACTCGACGTATCGCGTTCGCGATCGCACTTGGATCCTGACGTGGGACCAGGATTCCGACTTCGTTATCGAGCAACTCCACCGCATGTGGAAATCGAGTAGCAATAATTGGACGACCGGCACTCACTGCCTCAATCAGCACGCCAGAAGTCACCTGTTCTGAATTATCGTAGGGAAGAACCACCAGCGACGCCGAGGCGATAAGGCTGTCGAGTGCTTCATTAGCTAGAAATGCTGGTTGAAAATGGACAAGATTCTCAAGGTGTAGTTCTGCAACCAGCCCTTGAAGTCTTTGGCGATAACTTTCGCCTTCACGCTCCAATACCTTTGGATGCGTTCTACCCGCGATGACATATAGCGGAGCCGGGGAAATATCCCGCAGAAAATTCAAAGATTTGATTACCCATTCAATTCCTTTACCAGGGCTGATTAACCCCCACGTCAAAATGACGGGTCGCTCAGGTTTGCGCTGGACCTCGTGAGCGACAACTCGGCGAGCTCCATGTTGAATGAGAAATATCTTCGAGGCGTCAATTGAATCCTCTGCCAGTAATCGATCAACCGCCACCTTACTCATAACCACGGTTGCCGAAGCTCGGGTACACAACTCAATGATGATCGACTTCTGATGCGCAGACGGAGCGCTGAGAACGGTATGAAGCACCACGATAGACGGCACGCTTAATTGGCTTATCAGGGTTACTACGTCTTCACCGTCTTCTCCGCCGTAAATTCCAAACTCATGCTGAATCAACACCACATCCATTTTATTTAATGTTGCTGCAGCTCTGGATATCGAGTCGTGGTCGCCAGCAGCGATTGTGGCGACAATCTCTGGCGCACAATCATCTTGATCTGCATTTCTTTCAACAAGGCGGACCACTCGGGTGGAGTGAGAGTTAACTGAATCAATGGCCTTCATTAAAGAAGCGCTAAATGTTGCAATTCCACAATTCGTTGGCTGATAAGTAGTGACTACTCCGATTTTGGGACTCATATTGATCTCGATCCTTCTTTAAGTTGTTTCATTAGCCCAGCAAAATCAACATATGCGAAACGGGTTTTTAGATCGCTGCATCCATAAGGCAGTATCAGCGTGTTTCCGTGCAGGAGCGAACCACATGAGTAGACGACATTAGGTACATACCCTTCGCGCTCTTCTTCAAGTGCTATCAGCAGCGGTTGTCGCAGTGCTCCGATCAATATTGAAGGGTCGGCTAAGTCAAGCAAAATCGCGCCTATCGAATATTCACGAATTGGACCAACACCATGTGTCAGAAGCAACCATCCATCTGGAGTTTCTATGGGTGAACCGCAATTTCCGAGTTTTACAAATTCCCAAGGTTCTTCCGGAAATTGCAAGGGTACTGGCGGATTCCAAGAAACAAGGTTAGAAGATTGGGCGATGCTAATTGTTTCGTTGTCCCACCTTGAAATTGCCATGTAGGAGCCGTTCACTCGACGGGGAAAGATAGCCATTCCCTTATTCCCAGCTGCTTGTCCTATCAGGGTTCTAATTTCGAAATTTCGAAAGTCGCGAGTTTGAAGTAAGTGTTGACTTATTTGTTGCCCGTCATAGGCGGTGTACGTTGCATAGTAAAGAGAGGTTCCATCTCCCTCGTCAAATTTGATAAAACGAGCATCTTCGACACCCTGACGTTCATCAGAACTCGTTGGAACAATAATGCATTCCGAAAGATCTCGATCTACCGGAAAATGAAGTTGATAGTTAGCAGATGCAATGCGACGAATCTGTTTCGCAATTTCCCCGGAACCTTCCGTTATCAGACTGTCTTTTAAAATCAGTGTGATGACATCGCCTAAATGATCCGAATCGAATTCATCCGGCAACAGACGATAAAGCTCCTCGTAGAGGACGGTCCCAATGTGATGATCCAAAGTTTCCATGAGCAAATCACGAGTGAGCGAAATTGGAGCAGCTTCGCCACTCACTACCCTTAGCCCAGGTTCCTCGACATGCAATCCAGCAGATTCGCTGAAGGTACCTACCCGAAATTCAATACAAGAAACGTGGCCTTCTCCGATGGCTCGTAGGCTCAGGATGATTCGGATTTGGTCGGCTGCTAGCCCAGACTGATCGGGATGTAAAACCATTGAGGGGTTAAAAAGTGCCACACCTTCAACCGCAAATTCTTGCGTGAAATAAGCGCCAATAAGCTCTTTTCTTTCCTGGGAAATATCCACGTTCGTGGGCATGTGGTGGGCCACCCGTTCGTAGTTTTTAAGGATGATGTCACCTAATTGATAATGTCGCTCTCGAAAGCGCTCAAGGGTCTTTTTGAGGGTGAGAGTGACCTCGACGTCTCTCATATGCAGAACCCGCTTCATTATCGTGTCAACGTGCAGCGCCCCTTGGGGCCTTGTTTCAGAGCCTGGTAGAAAGAACTTTGCGATTACTCGAGCGGGATCTGCGTAAAGAATGCAGCCGGATCGCTGAATAAGCTCATCTGTTTGAATCACAATCCACCTCAATCAGCGCTGGTTTAATTATTTGGATTGTATTAAGGCAATTTACGTAAATTCGTTCTGCTTTGCTTACGGTTATCTCCCAAGGCAGATATTATGGAAAGAAAAAGTTGGAGGGCGATAGCCAACCAATATTCATGAAAACGTAAGTAGCTGCTCTTAACCTGTTTGGGTGAGAGATGGCAACCCGCTTGCGAAATGAATGTGGTGTCCTCATGCAACGAGATCTGACGCCCTTCGAACGCTGCATTTTGGAAATAATGTGTGAGGGAAAATCTAACTCCGCCATCGCCCATCAGGCAGGCACTTCTACCAAAATAGTCGAAAATACAATGAGCCGGACAGCTCGCGTTTTTGGAATCGAGTCCGATTGTGACACCAACCTTCGGGTGCTTTTGGCGCTGGCATATCGTAAAAGTTTTGGAGATGCAGCTTGTAACTCGCTAAAAATTACGGAAGATCAAATGGGTTGTAGAGATCCCAGAAAATGCCAACCAAGCCACCACCAGATGAAAACCAACGAAAACCTTGTTAGTTGGTGAGAAAGTCCGATCTGAAAGATTTGACCCAACCTGATTATTCGGGTTGGCCGTTGTCGGGAATATTCATTAATGAGCAACCCAATAACAATAGCAATCACGTAGCCAAAAGAAGTTGATAAATGCATTAGTGAACCTGCTTCTGGAAAATAAATTTGTAACCTATCAAAGTCCAACAAGCAACAAAGAATATACGGCCACCGACGTTGTGCAACATGGGGTCTACGAGCATAGAAATCGTTGGGTAGTGATAAGGACGATTTGTAACATCCCCGACTATGTAACTTAGCATTTCATAGAATGCCACTGTTACCGCCAAAGCAACCCATACTCCAATACTTCGTGTTAATGGTGCAACAACTGCCGCGGAAAGGCCACGACCTCTCATCGCAAAGAGAATGAGCGGCAAAAGTAGCAGTATCGCTATCAGGCTAGGTTTTGTATGTATTTTGAAGCATGCCAAGGCAATTACGTCACCCAAGAAATACAGTTTGATGAAATATCCCCTGGCGATCGGGAAGGCTTGAACATCGCTCACATGAATCAAGGACATAATCGCAACCGCGATAAGGAAAAAGGATCCATCTAAGGGCGCGCCTCTGTACACCTGAAAAATCCCGGCAATTGCAAAAACCAAGGCCCAGATGAGAAATTCGCGATTTCTCACTTGCCACCTCTTTGTAACCACTGGATAATCCCTTCATGCCTAAAGTTGTCTGGGGATCTGAACCGGAAGATCATGACTATCCGGCCGCCCAGTCTTACTTATCCTTACTTGCAGACCCTGACGAAATCTCCCGAATTGTAGATGAGCTCCGGCTTTCGCCAATAGAGCTAGTTAAAGCCAAGGATGTGATGCGGGCGGCAGGATTACCGATGTTAGAGCGTTCAAATTTTCACGTGAAGCGTGATTTGAAAAAGATCGTTGAGAAAAGGCCACTCGCACCGATCCTGCTGGTTCGTGGCGACGGAGCCAAACACCTTTCCTTGACGATTGCAGACGGCTATCACCGAGCCTGCGCCGTCTACTGGAACAACGAAGATGATTTTATCCACGCCCGAATAGCAAGTTGGTCGAGTTTATAGTCGCTTTTAATGACCACCAATGACCCCTGTGCTATCGTGCAACGGTGATTGAAGATTCAACGACTAAATCCATCTCACCCCGTTACAAATGGATTGCTTTAACAAATACGACTCTAGGTATTTTTATGGCAACCATCAACTCATCGATCATTTTGATTTCGCTACCGGCGATTTTTCGTGGCGTTGGAATTAATCCACTCTCCCCCGGAAACGTGGGCTACCTGCTCTGGTTGCTTCAGGGGTACATGCTTGTAACTGCAGTTTTAGTCATAAGTTTGGGTCGGATTGGTGACATCTTTGGACGCGTCCGGATCTATAACTTAGGTTTCTTAGTATTTTCTATTGCATCCATCTTGTTGGCACTGGACCCTTACCACCAGAGCAAAGGTGCAATGTGGTTGGTCATTTGGCGGCTTGTTCAAGGCGTTGGTGGCGCAATGTTGTTTGCTAATTCTTCGGCAATCATTGCAGATGCATTTCCAGTCGAACAACGCGGTCTTGCGATTGGAATCAATCAGGTTGCAGCTATCGGAGGCTCATTCATTGGATTGATCGCGGGCGGATTGCTCTCCATTGGAGATTGGCGCTTGGTTTTTTGGGTATCCGTGCCGTTCGGGTTCTTTGGCACCGTTTGGGGTTATATCAGTTTGCGAGATAACGGGCGGCGTGCGAAAGCCACCATTGATTGGTGGGGAAACCTCACTTTTGCCCTCGGGCTAACCTCTCTTTTAATCGCGATGGTCTATGGAATTCAACCCTACAAGGGATCCCCGATGGGTTGGCTCGCACCTAAAGTATTAATCGGGTTTGGGTTAGCTTTCATCTTCTTGCTTGCCTTCTTTATTATTGAAACCAAAGTTACTCATCCGATGTTCAACCTCCATCTCTTCAAAATTCGGGCCTTCGCCATGGGATCAGCTGCGGGATTTTTAGCGGCAACTGCCCGCGGTGGACTGCAATTTATGTTGATTATCTGGCTGCAAGGTATTTGGCTACCAATCCATGGATATGCCTACGATGCGACGCCACTGTGGGCAGGAATTTATTTACTTCCCCTCACCTTGGGATTCTTGATTGCAGGACCTTTGAGCGGTTGGATCTCTGATCGCCACGGCGCACGTTTGCTCTCAACCATCGGCATGCTGATCTTTGGAAGCAGCTTTATCGGTCTGCTCTTAGTGCCAACAAACTTCCACTACCTGTGGTTTGCACTTCTTGTATTGCTCAATGGAATTGGTGGCGGGATGTTCTCTGCGCCTAATGCCACGGCTGTCATGAATAGCGTTCCCGCCGAAAGTCGCGGCAGTGCTGCGGGCATCCAGGCCGCATTCATGAACTCAGGAATGGTGCTTTCGATTGGAATATTTTTCTCGCTGATGATCGTTGGTCTAAGTCACGCACTTCCTAGTTCCCTATACTCGGGATTAACGGCTAATGGGGTATCGGCGACACAAGCCCACCAGATTGCAAGTCTGCCTGTCGTTGGTAGTCTCTTCGCGTCATTCTTGGGATACAACCCACTTGCGAGTTTGCTGGGAAGTCAAAGTGCAACGCATGTGACAAATGCACAGTGGAGCACGCTTACCGGAAAGCATTTCTTCCCAAATTTGATTTCACAACCCTTCCACCATGGTTTGGTGATTGTTTTCACAATGGCGCTTGCCATGGCGATTCTTGGGGCAATATTCAGCGCGCTTCGCGGCGCACGCTACCTTCATGGGGTACATGGCAAGAGTGAGTAACTACCTGTTCTATTGTTGACTTATGAATGCGTTAACTCTTGATGGCATCAATGCGCGTTGGAATGAGGTACTAGATGCTGTCTTGGAACGCGATCGGATCGCTTGGCTAGCTTTTTTCGACGCACGAATTGCTGCTGTTGACTCCGAAGTTTTGAAAATTAGCTTTGTCGATTCCCAAAAATTAAGCGGGGATCATAATTTTTCTATCGCTCGTAATCCACGCCATATCGCGTTACTTGAAGAAATGATTCACCAGGTATTCCAAGAAAAACTGCAGGTAGAAGAAGTATGAAGCGCCTGATTCTGACGCTCGGAATAGCGCTAGCCCTAGTTGCAAATCTTGCCTCTGCCACGACGACTCCAGGAAAGATTGATGCCACGGGACCTGGCGCAAGAATCCATGGAATGGACATTAGTTACTACCAACACCCGGGCAACGCTTCAATTAATTTCAGCAAGATGTATGCAGCAGGAATTCGTTTTGTCATCATCAAGGGCGGTGACTCGATTGACACTTACGACGCCCAGGCCGTCAAATATATGATTCCGGATCGCAAGGCGGCACAAGCAGCAAGTATGTACACCTCGTTTTATTACTTTGCATATCTTCCTAATTCAACGGTGCAGAGCACCATCGTCAGCGATGCAAAAGCACAGGCACAAAAAATTATTTGGCGAATTGCCTCGCTAGGTGGATATGGTGGACGCGATCTTCCCGTCGCCTTGGATCTTGAAAATAACTGTGTTCAGTTCAACTCCAGCGGTTGCGCTCACTACGCCTCCGCTGCAAATGTGACGCTCTGGGCTCAAACTTGGCTAGCTGCGGTAGCTTCGGCAACGGGCCGCAAACCATTTGTTTACAGCTACCCACAATTTCTTGAAAACGCCATGGTGCGATCCGCGGCTTTGCGACAATATCCACTCTGGCTTGCTCATTACTCTGTTGATCCAGCTGTAACCACCAATCAACCTAACGCTAAAAGTGTTGGCTGCTACGCAGACTCGTGGACTAACAATGATTGTTCTGCGCAATGGCAGATCTGGCAGTACACCTCCTGTGGAATCGCCGGAAAATATGGCGTCCCTGGAACTCGCGTCGATCTCAACGTCTTTAATGGGGATAACAACGCTTTCATGAAACTTGTTCGAGGCCTCTGGCAGCCAGACTCATCACAGATGCTGCCAATCAATGAGCCAACCGCTATCTCGATCACAGCACAATCCGCCCAAACGTCAAACGACCCTGTTCTCTTTTATATAAGTGTGGTGCGCCCGAATTTAACTCCGGTCGTGACAGGTACGGTTGCTTATGTCCCGGCTTCCACCATGATGAGTGCCGGTAAGCAAAGCATTACTCGCAACTCATCTGGTTCCTGGTTAGTGAGCATCACCAATTTACGGGCCGGAACGTATGTCGGAACAATTAATTTCACGGATCCAACAAATACTGAAGCACCCGCGCAAGTGCCGGTCGTCTTTACCGTTGCACCTGCACCAACTCCAAGTCCAAGCCCCATCACAACGCCGACAAAACCTTCCACCCCATCTGCAACTCCAGCCCCTTCACCGAAGCCAAAGCCAACTCCTCCAGACTCTTGTGCCGGGCAAATCCGCAATTAAAGTAGGCTGTGCACCATGACGAGAATCTTGGTTACTGGCGGCGCTGGATATGTTGGATCAACGGCAACGGCCATTTTGGCCGATCGCGGGTACGAGGTAATTGTCTTTGATGACCTTTCCATGGGTCATGCAGATGCGGTCGACGCACGCGCAACCCTTATCCAAGGTACCCTCCTAGACGCAGACGCGCTCCGAAGTGCACTTGCTGGCTGCCAGGCGGTCATTCATTTTGCCGGTAAGTCGCTCGTCGGAGAATCCGTTGAAAAGCCAAAGCTGTATCACCACGTCAATGTGGATGGCACCCACAATCTGCTAGATGCGATGGCCATTCATGGTATCGACAAGATTGTCTTTTCTTCTTCTGCCGCAACTTACGGGCAGCCAGTCGACGACCCAATTACCGAAGAATCCGTTGCTTCCCCAACCAATCCATACGGTGCATCCAAATTGGCAATCGACAAAATGATCACGGCAACGGGAATCAGCGCGATTTCTTTGCGTTATTTCAACGTGGCTGGCGCCTTCGAATCAAGCAATGGCTGGTTGCCAGAACGTCATAACCCCGAAACACATTTAATTCCCCTGGTATTGCGCGCTACCGAAACTAATCCTTTAAAGATTTTCGGAACCGACTGGGACACAAAAGACGGAACCTGCATCCGCGACTACGTTCACGTGGTTGACCTAATTGAAGCGCACATTCTTGCACTCGGTGCCCTCAAGCCTCATACCCACGAAATTGTTAATTTGGGTAGTGGCGGTGGCTACTCGGTGCGCGAAGTAATCACAACTGCCGAAGAAATTTTAGGTCGCCCAGTTCCCGCGATAGAAAGTCCACGTCGAGCAGGCGATCCTGCAACACTTGTCGCTTCGATTGTAAAAGCAAAGTCACTTCTCGGATGGGTTCCCACCCGAGATCTCAAGACGATGATTAGTGACGCTGTTAAATCGCAGGCTCAATAGAGCGGACTTCTACTCCGCCAATTGCATTGAGCACTTCTAGCAAATCGGTTGGATCAGTGCCCGGAATTGCGACGGTTATATCGTCGATTCCTTTACCATCTTCACTTTTGATAGTCACTAAGGAACGAATATCTCCACCTGCAAAACCGATCGCAGATGCGACTGCGCCAAGTGAACCTGGGCGGTCTGGGAGCGCGATTTGTAATTTGAATATTGCCATTTTTATGCCGTCACAATCGCATTGCCACTTATGGCAACGCTGTATTTAGGAAGTGGCGCAGGGGCAGGGCCGCCGAGCACCGCGCCGCCGTTGGCAGGGTCAAATGTACTACCGTGGCACGGACAATCGAGCGTCTTTCCAGCCGGGTTGTAGCCCACCGTGCAGCCCTGGTGAGTGCAGGTTGCGGAATAAGCAAAGACGCCGGCATTTGTTCTAAATAAGAACGCTGGATTTCCATCTGGTGCGGTGTATTGCATCACTGAACCGACTGGGAAGGCCGACAACGCCACGATCTTATTCCCGGCTTTTGGAACCGGTATCGACTTCTTGAGTCCGCCTGCTGCAAGCGCGGCGATCACTGCTGTAACTCCAACACCGACCATCTGCATGACCTCGCGACGATCTTTGAGATTTGGGATTGGATTCTTGCGCGCCCGCGGACCTGCTTCTTTGCGAACCAAGAAGAAGAGCGCGATCCACATGACCAGATATGCGGTATCAGAACCTAAGAAATACGGATGTACATGCCAAGTAACTGACAGCCACAAAATTGTAGAAACGCTGGCACCGGCGACGATCGCCGCTTGAAGTGCCACGCCACTGAGTACCGCGATACCTATCGCTAATTCGCCAAGCAAGATCATCCAACCCGCCAAGGTGGCGTGCGAAATCATGTGGCGCAAAATGAAAGAAATGGGGGAGTTCTTGGCAAAACCAGTGATTTGAGCTCCGATGTAACCGGTGGACGCTTTATTAAAGAATTGAGCGTCAGACGCCTTCTGGAGGCCTCCGTAGAGCCATGTTCCGCCGAGCATCAGTCGAAGAATTCGAACTCCGAGTGATTGTGTACGCCAAGAATCGAGAGAAGAAAAGCGAGCCATTATGTCCCTTCGGTATGGTCTGAGCATACCTAGCCAACCTTAAAATTTCCGCAAAGCGTGAAAAGCTCCCTTGTATGGCTCCGCCTGATGGTTGACGAAAGAGGTTCGGCTGATGCTTGACACTTCTCGTGGTTAATTGTGAAGGGTCAAGAGGACTTCCTCAAGACCGAGGCGCGTTTCTTTCTCACCTCCTTGCTATTGCTTCTCAGAGC
>CAIYQS010000004.1 GCA_903928395.1 uncultured Actinomycetes bacterium
ACTTTGCCACCGCTGAGCGCATGATCGATGAAGAGCATTCCACCTGGTCGCAATAATCTGTGCGAGGCATGAATTAAATCCATAAGATCGGCAGCCGGACGAATAACCACCAAGTCGTAGTTATTATCTGCAAGTTTGCCGACAACTTCCATAATTATTCCTGTGATCAATCTAAACCGTTGTGTTGAAATACCAGACTCTTCAAAGACCGCTCGCGCCGACGCTGCGTGCTCTCGCTCTGTATCTATTGAAGTTAGAACCATGTCGGATGCGGCGCCGGAAAAAAGCCAAAGCCCGCTAACTCCAGAACCGGTTCCAATTTCTACAATCGAATGTGCATTGAGTGATTCCACAACAAAGCGGAGCAGGCCGCCTACCGCGGGTGATGGATCGAGTGTCCCTAATTCGGCGGCGTTGTTGCGGGCTTGCTGCATGAAAATATCTTCGCGAACATAACTTTCTGCGAAGGCAGACATATCGCCGCGATTGCCGATCATGACAGTGTGGCTAACCATTCGATCAGAAGTCGAGTACCAAAACCTGTTCCACCTTTAACGACTTCTCCAGAATCAACTTCGGATCGCGCTGGTCCGGCGATATCTAGATGAACCCATTTTCGCTTTCCCACAAATTGCTCCAAAAAGAGCGCCGCCGTTACTGAACCTGCACTAAAACTCTTTGCAGAGGCGTCGTGATTGAAATCTGCCACTGAGCTTTTGAGAGCTGGTAGATAATCATCAACCAAGGGCATCGGCCAGACCGGATCTCCAATACGATCGCCGATCTCATGTAATTTTGCGGCGAACGCAGCGTTTCGGGAATACATCGCGGCGTATTGCTTACCAAGTCCAAGAGTCGCAGCACCGGTAAGGGTTGCGATATCAAGCAAATAATCCGGGTCTAACTCCAGGTCGGCATAGGCAAGTCCGTCAGCGAGAACGAGTCGTCCTTCGGCATCAGTATTTATTATTTCCACGGTAGTTCCACCAAATTGAGTGATGACATCAGATGGACGTTGCGCGGTTCCGGAAAGCATATTTTCGGCGCACATCATGAGCGCTGTAATTCTGACTCGTGGCTTTATCTGAGCCATCGCTACTGTCGCACTTAGTACGGCAGCTGCTCCTGCCATGTCACTCTTCATAGGAACCATCAAGTCATATGGTCGTTTGAGTGAAAGACCGCCGCTGTCGTAGGTAATTCCTTTGCCCACCAACACCACGTGCGGCCAATTATTACTTCCAACTGGAGTGTAGGAAATTTGAATCAGACGCGGCGCAGATTGTGGAGACGAGTTACCAACTGCTCGAAGTCCGCCGAACTTATCTAGTTCGCGACCTTTCATTACAACCGCTGTTAATGCTGGTGATTTCGCTTTGCGCACTAACGATTTTGCTTGTTCAGCGAGCCACGCTGGGTTCTTAATATTAGAAGGAGTATGAATCAAATCGCGTGTAGTCCAGGTCGCCTGCGCCAAAATCGTTGCACGCGTCAAGGCATCTTTCAGTGAAGCATCGAAGGAGAATGTTGTTGCTCCTTTATCGCGAGCGCTCGCATCGCTTTTAGAATAATTGCTCTTGAGGTTCCATCCATATTGCGAGAGTGAAATCGCGGTGATGTGCGCGACCGCTGCGTCATATTCACCGGTGTACGCAGACAAAACCGAATACCCTTTCAATTTTACTTTTCGTCCAATTGCGGCTCCCGCTTTGCGAGCATCTTCAATTGATCCAGTACCAATTCCAAGTACGAAAAGTCGCGTTAGATTTCCAACTTGCACTATGGGGATTTCGAGAATTTCACCGGCCTGTCCTGAATAGTCGGGCCAACTTGCTAAAATCTCTTGAAAACTCGCTCCGCTTTTTGTTAAGACGCTGATCGCCAGTGGATGTGTATCAACAACTGGACCAGTTTCTGATGCCCAAACAGGGAGGACGAGGGCGTTAAATTTTTCTAGCGTTTTCGCCCCTGTTGAGCTAACTACCCCAAAGGTTGGCTGCGGTAGATGCATGAGATGACTCTATTTCTTAACGAGCGCGACTGCCGCCTGAAGTGCATTGCCTAGATTGGTGGCTTCTTCGACGTTGAGTTCAACAACTAATCTGCCGCCGCCTTCGAGTGGAATTCGCATCACCAGGCTGCGAGCCTCCTTGGTGACCTCCATGGGACCATCGCCAGTACGTGGTTTCATGGCTGCCATGGTGAAACTCCCTTACCTCAAAAATTATGAAGAATGTAAGGAGAAGTATCTCGCATCAGGCGAGAGGTGGGAAATCGAGGGCTGTTAACAAGCGCTTTTTCCCCTGGTCGATCACCGAAATTACGGCTTTATGCGGAACTCCCAGGGTGATTGCAATCTGAACTGTGTTCATCCCCTTGACATAATGCAAAGAAAGAATAAAGCGTTCCTCTTCCGGCAAGCTCGCAAGGAGCTCTGCGAGAGACGGCGCTGACTTCATGGATGGGAGATTACTAGTCGGAGTATCAAAGTTGTACGTCTTTAAAAAAGACTCGGCAAACGTTGATTATTCGGCAATTTGATAGCGTTGATACATGAGAAAAGCATATGGAATTGGCGTCGCCACGATCGCGGCTAACGGCGACCTACTCGACTGCTGGTTCATTCAACTCGGGTTCGAGCCGATCGCCCACCCTGCAGATCTCACTTCGCTGCTGGCCGCCGACCCACTTCGTGGAGTAACAAAGGAACCCGTCAATATCGATATTGTTCTCGAAACTCCACCTCTTTCTGCAGCAGATGCTTATCTACGACTACATTTACTCTCACATCGTTTGGTTAAACCTCATGGTCAAAATTTGGATGGGATCTTCGGACTCCTTACAAATGTCGCTTGGACATCTGCTGGACCATGCTCCGTCATCGATTTCGAACTAACTCGCGCGAAGTTACTAGCCGCCCACGGCAACCTCACCGTTTACAGTGTGGATAAATTTCCTCGAATGGTCGACTACGTAATTCCAGAAGGAGTCCGAATCGCAGATGCCGACCGGGTACGACTAGGTGCCTATCTGACTTCGGGAACAACCGTCATGCATGAAGGTTTTGTTAACTTCAATGCGGGAACGCTGGGCAAGTCGATGGTCGAAGGCCGCATTAGCGCGGGTGTTGTTGTTGGCGATGGAAGCGATGTAGGTGGCGGAGCGTCCATCATGGGAACGCTCAGTGGTGGAGGCAAGGAAGTTATCTCAATTGGAGAACGATGCCTACTCGGAGCAAATTCCGGATTGGGTATCTCTCTTGGAAATGATTGCGTGATTGAGTCAGGAACTTACATCACTGCGGGTTCGAAAATTACTCTTCCAGATGGCAAAGTTGTTAAAGCCCGTGAACTCTCGGGTGCAAATAATTTGATCTTTCGTCGTAACTCAATGACCGGCAATCTTGAAGTTGTACCAAAAGTTGGCGGTTGGGATGGACTGAACTCCATCCTGCATTCAAACTAGTTTCAATTTAGAAAGACCCGAGAATAACCTCGGGTCTTTTATTGCTCTAAGAGCACCGTACTGACTATGTGGGAAAAGATTACTCCACACCTCCGAGATTTGCACACTTCTCTTCGCAGCATTTCTTTAATGAATAGTCGACGGTTACTTTTACCTTGCGCCTCTGTAGCTCAACGGATAGAGCACCGTACTGACTATGCGGAGATTGTGGGTTCGAATCCCATCAGGGGCAGAAATGAGAAAAGGCTTCACTATTAGTCAAAGTGAAGCCTTTTTGCTCATTCCAATTAAATAAATATTTGGCAAAGTTCTAATCCAAAATAGGTAATTCTGCGATCGTGTCAGTAACTTTAAAACGCTGCGTGGTGAGCGAACTCCGACTAATTATTGAAGCTATTAATGCTTCACTTCCCCCAATAAGGGTTACGTTGAAATCAATTTCGGTAGCCAAAATCCACTTCCTGTCCTGCGGCCACAAGATATTTGGTGATTGGGACTGAAAAGTTTCAGAGAAACCCCACCCGATATTTTTCGCCTCTTCGAGTGGTCCGCGCATCAACAAGTAACCCCGGTTCGGGAGATTAAATCGCTCCGCAACCATAATCCCATCTGGCAAGGTGTGCGACTTCAGGTGGTCTAAGGATTGAACTTGATTGCGAATTCTCTTTCGCCACGCAAACTGCCACCTAATTCTGAAATCCAAGGGACGAAAGAATCTATGCAACTTTGGATGCTTCGATGGTTTCAATATAGAAATACTCCCCGAGTGCATCCACCCTTGGCCTTCCCACAATGCGTGAAAACAGATTTCTGGGGTCGTGGTAAATGTGGAAAGTGGCTCCAAGAGCGTCGTTAAAGTTCTATTTCCAAGGGATCCATGGGTATCGCCCGAGCCAGCATGGCGAACCAATACATAACTCTCGAACCCACTGGGGATCACTATCCCGATCGTCACTGGATTTTCGGAGAACAGTATCCATGGTACTAGTGAATCTCTGATCCAGTCGCCCACGGAGACGTCTGTTTCGATTTCGAGTTGAGCTTTACCTTTCACAAAACCTGGGCGAATTCCCAAAGGTGGCCATCCGGATCGGCAAACAAAAGTGTTCTAACTCCCCACGGACGTTCCATAGGTCCATTAATCAAAGCAATTCCCAGAGAGGATAATCTCTCAGCTTGCGAATCCACATCTTCAACTTCAATAGTGAATTGAAATCGGGATCCGCTCTCCTTTGAAGCAACAGCTGCTGGTGCTATTAATGAAGGGGCTTCGCCATGTTCCAGCAGATTTATCATGGTTTCGCCAAAATTGAATACCACAGAATTTGCATCCTCAAAGATCGAAGTCTTTTCAAAGGTTTTTATATAAAATTTCTTCGAGTCCTCAAGATTCGCTACAAAGAGCGTGACGGCAAATATATTTTTTGCGAAATCCATTTAAGAATCGTAATCATTCACTGGATCTTGTCAACAAGTAGTGCTAACGAGAAATATTCCTAGAAGGTGTTAGGTGCTATCTCAAACCAGGAAGCTGGCAACTTGAGTTTTGTTTTGAAATCGCCCACTGATAACTGTGCTATAGCTCCCGAACTCGAGGTAGCCGTGATCACTGTGGCGCTATTTGTAATCGTGCGTGATGTAATGGTTAAAGAAACAACATCCGGCAAATTGAATACCGTGGCAACATCTTTCTGGATGAGAACGCGTTGCCAATGGGCATATTGGGGATTCAAGAAAATATCTAAGCTCCATGGATCTTGTACATTTGTTAGGTAGGGAAAAGCGGTTCCCCACACATCGGCGCTCGATTGTGTCTGTCCACCATCTGATGAGAAGAAGTAGACTGATATAGGTTTACCCAAATAATAAATGGCTTGCGCGTCGGTTGCATCCGTTTCGGTTGATGTCACGGCCGACACCCAATTTTGCCCCACACCAGGTTCTGATTCTTTGGCGTATCCGATGTACGCCTGGTCGTATTTAGTGTTATAAACATTGCAAACGCACGCGGATCGCAGCGTGAGGTGAGCCAAACCATAAGTTCTAGAAGCTATTGCCTGGGCTTGAAGTGCTGCTGGCAACCAACTTGATGACATTTCACTTATGCCAAGTACGTACTGATCAATGGTCATCACGGCATTGATTTCGATCTTGCCCCCAACTGCATTGAGTTGAATCTGCCCATAACGCAGTTGAATAGAACCTACACTTGTTGTCACCTTGACGACAGAAAATGGAAGTGGTTTTGGCCCGGTCAATCCGCCTGCCGGTGAAGGGAAAGCAGTTGTCCCACTCCAATAAATGTTCCATAGCGGTTGAGAAGGAAAAATTTGAGTTGGCGATCCTTTGTTATACATAGCGGCCGTGATCTTTTTGTTAACTATTGAAAATTTAAAAATGCTGGATCCATCACCAAGGCCGCCATTATTTAATGAGCCATCCGGATTGTTAGAAAGATCAATATTTGAACGGGTAAATCCACTCGCCATTGCGATGCTAGCCGAACTCACTTGGTGCGCAATATTTACGCGGATTAATTGGGTATCTGGCACCGAAAGGACTTGAGTTCCAGGAAACCAATAATTGACGATGTACTGCGCGGTTTGGCCCTCCATCGCCTGACCTTCTGCGCCGATCTGGCTCATCCCAACACCGTGGCCGAATCCCGAACCGGTTAATACAAAATGTGGAGGGATCGTTGCCCCAAAAGCGGTTGCCGGAATTAGCGTAAACAAAATCACGAGAAAAAGACGCTTCACTCTAAATCAATCCCTTTGGGGAGGTGATAAATCCAATTCCCCAAGAAAAATGCATCGTTGCCAATATCGCGGGCAAGATTATTTTCTCTTTCCAATCTTTTCCGATAGCAAATGAACCAATGAGATTACCGAGTAGATATAAGCCGGCTGGTAAGAAAAAGAGGGTGTTAACGGTTGCGCCAAGAATCAAGGAGAGCACCGTTATCGCAACGGTCACGGGTGGTGCCAGGTATCGGAGGTTAATGGTTCCCTTGTGGTTACGGCTTACCGCACGTCGCCAACGACCATATTCAAAATACTGTTTGGCGAGCGCTTGAAAGTTTGGGCGCGGACGATAGGTCACAACAAGCTCTGGATCGAACCAGATTGTTCCACCGGCTTGCCGAAGCCGAAAATTTAACTCCCAATCCTGTGCCCGAGTAAATCTTTCATCATATCCACCGGCGGCAAGCAAGGCGGTCTTCTTAAAAACCCCAAGGTAGACAGTGTCAGCGGGTCCTGGCTTTCCACCGGTGTGAAAGCGCGCCGCTCCAACCCCTAACGGGGATCGCATCGCTGTCGCCACAGCTCGTTCAAAGGCCCCCACGCCAGATGCCGCCATGATTCCACCCACATTGACGGCGCCCGTTTGATTCATCACCTCGACCGCTTTTGCAACGTAAGTCGGAGCAATTTCAGCGTGACCATCAATTCGACAAATAATTTCATATTTGGCCGCAGCGATTGCCCGATTGAGGGCAGCAGCGGTTCGACCTGAGGGGTTTTCAACCAACACGACCCGTGGGTCTTTCTGAGCTAAAAAGCGTGCAATCTCGTTTGTTCTATCTGTGGACGGGCCAAGAGCCAAAATGACCTCGAGCGGACCTGAGTATTGCTGCGCCAAAATCGTTGCTATGGCTTCTTGGAGGTAGCGCTCCTCGTTCAAAATCGGCAGGACTACGGAAACTCCGGTGGCATCGCCTTCAGGAGTCGCGTTGGAATGTGCCGGCTGCTCGCTCATACAGCGCTCACGGTACCGTTTCGGAGCGATACTATCGGCGCAATGAGCATAAAAATCTCTGTGATTGGTACCGGCTATCTCGGCGCTACACACGCAACTTGCATGTCGAGCCTTGGTTTTGAGGTTGTCGGAGTAGATGTCGACCCCAAAAAGATCGAAAGTCTCTCGCAAGGGATTATTCCCTTTTATGAGCCAAGGCTTGAGGAACTACTGCAAACCGAACTTAAATCTGGGCGGCTCACATTTTCGACCGATTTCAGCGCGATTAAGGAGTGCGATGTTCACTTCATATGCGTTGGAACTCCTCAAATTGCAAATGGCATAGCAGCAGATCGCACTTACGTTTTTGCCGCGCTTGATGCTATTGCACCGGTGATCAAAGATGGGTCACTTGTCGTTGGCAAATCCACGGTACCCGTAGGAACAGCGGCCGAATTGCGGGATCGCCTTCTTAAAATCAATCCAAAGACTGATCTTGCATGGAATCCTGAGTTTTTGCGCGAAGGTTTCGCTGTCGAAGATACTTTAAATCCCACCCGTCTTGTCGTAGGTGTAGCCAATCATCTAGCGGAAGAAACGCTGCGGAAGGTTTACTCCAAAAATCTGGCGGATCAAACTCCGTGGATAGTTGCGGACCTTCCTACCTCTGAACTCGTAAAAGTTTCGGCCAATGCTTTCCTAGCCACAAAGATTTCTTTCATCAACGCCATGGCCGAAGTTTGTGAAGCGGCAGGCGGTGACGTCACCGTGCTAGCCAAAGCAATTGGCTATGATCCTCGAATAGGTAGTCGCTTTCTTCAAGCTGGTATCGGTTTTGGTGGTGGATGTCTTCCAAAGGATATTCGCGCATTTATGGCACGTGCCGAAGAACTTGGGGCGGAGCAAGCTCTCGAATTCTTACGCGAAATCGATTCAATAAATCTTCGAGCACGAAGCAGAATGATTGATTTAGTAAGAAGAGATCTTTCGGAAGATTTACGTGGCAAGAAAATTGCAGTGCTAGGTGCAGCCTTTAAACCAGATAGTGACGATGTTCGAGATTCCCCAGCGCTGGACATTGCGGTTCAAATTCAAGGGGCTGGTGCACACGTAACCGTCCATGACCCGAAGGCGATCCACAATGCAGAGGCGCGGTTTCCTGCGCTCAATTATGCCGACACTATTGAAACCTGCGTTGCGGACGCCGAGCTAGTCCTTCACTTAACGGAGTGGAAGGTCTACCGCGAAATCGATCCACTGAAATTGCTTGGACTGGTAGCTAACCCAACGATCATTGATGGAAGAAATGCACTCGATCGCGAACTTTGGCGCGCAGCAGGCTGGCAGTTCAGAGCGCTTGGACGTTCCGAAAACTAAAAACCAGTTCTAGTATTTCGTTTTGCGTTCAAGGACTTACCTTTTTCGAGTGAGGCAACGCGTGCGCTCTCCATCAAAGCCGCAATTTTTGTGGCAATTTCGCTATCTGATACGCCCAAAATGCGTGCGGCCAAAAGTCCAGCATTTTTCGAGTTACCAACACCAACAGTTGCCACGGGAATTCCTGCGGGCATCTGAACAATGGATAAGAGCGAATCCATTCCATCTAATACTTTTAGCGGAACCGGAACCCCAATAACGGGAAGGGTTGTGGCAGCGGCTATCATCCCTGGCAAATGCGCAGCACCTCCAGCTCCAGCAATAATCACTTTGTACCCAGCTGCCGCGGCCCCGTGCGCAAATGCCAACATTTCATCGGGAGTTCGATGCGCGCTAATAACATCTACGTCATATCCAATGCCTAATTCATCTAACACTGTCGCTGCATCGGACATTGTCGGCCAATCAGAGTCAGATCCCATAACGATTGCAACAGCTTTACTCATCAATAGCTCCGCTCAGATAATCAACTGCGTGGCTTACTTCAGACCTTAAGTGTAGAAGATCGCTTCCAAGAAGAGTGACATGACCGACTTTTCGGCCGGGACGCAACTCTTTCATGTATTGATGAATCTTGAGGGCGGGAGTACGTGCCATCAGGTGCAGATAAGGTCGGTAAAGATCTGTGCTTTTGTCGGTTTCAATGCCAATTACATTTCCCATAACTGCATATGGAGCGACCAGGGAGGTATCGCCAAGTGGCAGGTCAAGCACTGCTCGCAAATGCTGCTCAAATTGGCTCGTTACAGCCCCTTCGATGGTCCAATGTCCCGAATTATGCGGACGGAGCGCTAGTTCATTAATAATGAGGTGATCACCAACGACAAATATTTCAACAGCCATCACTCCCACAAGATCAATTCCCTGTGCAATTGTCAGCGCGATCTGTGCGGTTTGTGATGCTAACGCTTTGGAAAAATCAGGAATAGGGGTAACGGTTTGGGTGCATATTCCATTCCGCTGGACCGTGAGCGTTGGCGACCACGTTGCGGCTTGTCCATGGAGAGATCTTGCAACCATGATTGCAATTTCGTAATCGAAGTTGAGTTTCTCTTCAAGTAGAAGCGGCTTACCAATTGAGTTGTGAAGTTCGCTCAGTTCTGCATGATTCTTTATTTCAAAAACACCTCGGCCGTCATAACCGCCAGAAACGCTTTTAGCGATCAACGGAAATTCAAGCTGTGGAACCCCACCATCAAATCGCTCCCAACGAGGATTGGGAAGCCCTAGTTCCGCCATCTTTTCTCGCATTGCCAATTTATTCTGGCTGAAAAGAAACGATGAGGCACGGGGAAATACTTTTATACCACTAGCTTCAATAGCAGCAATTAATTCTTGCGAAATAAGCTCGTGCTCGAAGGTAACCACATCACACTTCGCCGCCCATTTAAGCACCGATTCGAAATCTGCGAGAGAACCTACCTGATGCGGAGCAACTTGAGCTCCACTTTCATTATCGCTGCCGGCAAAAAATGTGAATGAAAGCCCTAAGTCAATTGCCGGGGGAACCATCATTCGCGCAAGCTGTCCCGCGCCTATTACACCAACGGTTGGGAAACTCACATGTATGAGTCTACCGAAGATGAATGATGTCACCCACGCTAATGAGATCACCGCTCTCTAAAATCAACCGACCTTCATCGTCTACTCCGATTGCCAGACCATCGAGACGAGCCCCATTAGGAAGCACAACGGAAACATTTAAACCAATAGTCTCCGAAAGCGCACGATACCTAGATTTCAGATCAGCCCCAGAATCCCAATTCATAAAAACCTCCCAAAAGTGATTCAGAATCGCAGCCAACAAGGTATTGCGATTTAGCTCTAGTCCAGTTTCAATAAAAATTGATGAAGCGGTGGCCACGGGTAGCTCGGCAAGTTCAGTTGAAACGTTGACTCCTATTCCAACAATTATTCCGGCGCCATACCGTTCACAGAGAACACCGCATATTTTGCCGGAGGGAGAGATAACGTCATTGGGCCATTTTGTCTTGAAACTATTTGTCTGCGTCTCTTCATTAAGTGTTTGCGCAACAGCAAGCCCGGCAAGCAAAGGAATCCATCCCCATTTGGCGCTTCTTGTAGGTTCAATGTAGACGGAGAATAGGAGCGCAACATTTGGAGCGGATTCAAACTTTCTATCCAGCCTTCCGCGTCCTGCACTTTGAAATTCTGCGACAACGCAATCGCCGCTACTCACCAGTTCGTTTTTCAAGAGATCTTGCGTCGAAGCAACCTCGTCCAATACTCGTACCCGCCAGTAATTCGAAGTAAGAGCTGAAGAAATCGTGGATTGATCAAGGTATGCACGTATCACAGATGCCCGCTTCACTAGTAAAGTGTGGATGTGAATGATGCGATCAATACTACTGCGGGCAAGATTAAGGATTTATCAGCGCGCCGCGAAAGCGCTGCAAACAGCGGCTCTCCAGCTGCTATTGAAAAGCGTCACGCCGCTGGCAAGTACACAGCCCGCGAGCGAATCATGAAGTTGGTGGATGAAGGATCTTTCGTAGAGTTCGACGCCTTTTCAACGCATCACTCCGACACTTTTGGAATGGATAAATCGCACCCATATGGCGATGGAGTGATTACTGGATATGCCACAATCGATGGTCGAACCGTCGCGCTTTCTTCGCAAGATTTCATGGTTTTCGGCGGTTCACTCGGCGAAACCATGGGTAAAAAAATCGTCAAGGTAATGGACTTCGCCTTGAAATCTGGGATTCCTATGATTGGCCTCAATGATTCGGGTGGAGCGAGAATTCAAGAAGGTGTTGCTTCCCTCAGCCAATATGGCGAAATCTTCAAACGCAATATCCGCTCCTCTGGGGTGATTCCACAAATTTCAGTCATTTTGGGACCATGTGCAGGTGGCGCTGTTTATTCACCAGCGATGACAGACTTCACAATAATGGTGAATGAAAAGTCTTATATGTTTATTACAGGTCCAGACGTAATTAAGGCAGTGACAGGTGAAGAAGTCGCTATGGAAGAGCTGGGCGGAGCTGCCACCCATAACACCAAAACTGGAAATTCTCATTACCTTGCCGAAGACGAAGATGCCGCGCTCGATTATGTTAAGGCACTTCTTTCATTTCTTCCTAGCAACAATCTTGATGACGCTCCCGTATTACGTGCCACCGAGTCAGATGGCATTGCGCCAAGCGATCGGGCGCTTGATTCGGTTATCCCGGACAATCCAAATAAACCTTATGACATGCGGGTGATCGTCGAGGCGATCCTCGACGAAGCCAATTTTCTCGAAGTTCAAGCGCTATTTGCTCCAAATATTTTGGTTGGCTTCGGTCGCATCGAAGGTCGCTCTGTTGGAATCATTGCAAACCAACCGCAGAGTTTCGCAGGCACTTTAGATATTGATGCCTCCGAAAAAGCAGCTCGCTTCGTTCGAACTTGTGACGCCTTCGGAATTCCCGTGGTCACCCTCGTTGATGTTCCAGGCTTCTTGCCAGGAACCGAGCAGGAATGGAATGGCATCATTCGTCGAGGTGCCAAACTTATCTACGCGTATGGAGAGGCTTCAGTCCCTCTCGTCACCGTCATTACCAGAAAAGCGTTCGGTGGTGCTTACATCGTGATGGGATCCAAGCATCTTGGAGCCGATGTAAACCTAGCCTGGCCGACCGCTCAAATCGCGGTTATGGGTGCGCAGGGCGCAGTAAACATCCTCTATCGCAAAGAGATCGCCGAAAATCCAGCACGTGCTCCGGAGTTGATCAATGAATATGAAGAGCAACTGCTCAATCCCTATATTGCCGCCGATCGCGGATTTATCGATGCAGTCATCGAGCCGCACAACACTCGAAACCAAATTACAAAAGCGTTGCGTGCGCTAGCCAACAAGCGCGTTGATCTTCCAACCCGCAAGCACGGAAATATCCCGCTTTAATGCCGCATAGCAATGATTTTCCCCGCGAGTTTCGCAGGCTCGGCTTCACAATCCACGCCGGTACTCCAACACAGGAAGAGTTACTTGCGCTGACCCGTGCGATCGATGAAATCGAAAAGAATTCGAATCCGCCGACCAAGTACAGAAGTTCTTGGGCGCGCCTAAAGATTCAAAACTCACTGCCGCGTAAGTGGGGAACGACCGCATCGTGAGTAAAAATATTATTTTGGCTTCGGCTTCACCTTCACGCAAACGAATTTTGGAGTCGATTGGGATTAATCCCCGCATTGTTGTGAGTGGAGTAGACGAGGAAACGCCTGAGTTACTTGCGCTAAAACCAGCTGACCTAGTAATTGCACTGGCGATCCTCAAGGCGCACACTGTTTACAACGAGGATCCCGAAATATCCAATACTTTAATTATTGGGTGCGATTCAACTTTTGAATTTGAAGGGGAATCGTTGGGAAAACCAATGACTCCCGAAAATGCGATCGCTCGTTGCCAACAGTTAAGTGGAAAGAGTGGCTACCTGCATACTGGTCATTGCGTCATTGATACCGACCAAGGAATTGAAGTGGCAGATATATCAACGTCAAAAGTAACCTTCGCGCACATGTCAGATCAAGAAATTATTAACTACGTTGGAACGGGTGAACCGCTTGGAGTTGCTGGTGGGTTCACGCTCGATGGACATTCTGCCCCCTTTATTTCACATATCGAAGGCGATCCCAGTGGAATCATTGGCTTGTCTCTTCCAACGCTACGAAAAATAACGATCAACTTGGGACTGGAATGGTCTGAAGTAGTACCAGTGGGGGCAACACTATGAAGCAGAAAATTTCTTCGGTATTGATCGCGAACCGCGGTGAAATCGCGGTCCGCGTCGCGCGCGCCTGTCGAGATCATGGTGTCAAAAGCATTGCTATCTACTCAGATGAAGATCGCAATTCGCTTCATGTCGCTACCGCTGATGAAGCCTATGCGCTCCATGGTTTATCCGCTGCAGAGACTTATCTCGATCAAAGCAAAATCTTGGCGATTGCAAAGGAATCTGGCGCAGATGCGATTCATCCCGGGTATGGATTTCTCTCCGAAAACGCCGATTTCGCGCAGCGAGTTATCGATGCTGGATTGATTTGGATCGGACCTCCTCCGGCAGCTATTCGCGAATTAGGTGACAAGGTATCGGCTCGAAAAATCGCCGCCAAAGTTGGAGCGCCACTCGTTGCGGGGACAAAAGATCCCGTGGATTCTCCTGAAGAGATCATCGCCTTTGCTAAAGAACATGGGCTACCTGTTGCGATCAAGGCAGCGCATGGTGGTGGTGGGCGCGGTCTAAAAGTCGCATTCACGATGGAGGAAATTCCAGAACTCTTCGCCTCTGCAGTGCGCGAGGCAATTACCGGATTTGGTCGGGGCGAGTGTTTTGTCGAACGATATTTAGATAAGCCACGGCACGTTGAAACTCAATGTTTGGTCGATATGCATGGGAACGCCGTAGTCGTTAGTACCCGTGATTGCTCATTGCAACGTCGGCATCAAAAATTGGTTGAAGAGGCACCTGCTCCATTCTTATCGCAGGAACAAATTGACCAGCTTTACACATCTTCCAAAGCGATCATGAAGGAAGTTGGCTATGTTGGTGCAGGAACATGTGAGTTTCTGGTCGGAAAAGATGGAACTATCTCATTTCTGGAGGTCAATACCCGACTCCAAGTAGAACACCCGGTCAGCGAAGAAGTAACGGGGTTAGACCTAGTGCGTGAACAACTCCGGATTGCTTCTGGTGAAGCGATCAATCCAGTCGATCCCGTTATTCGCGGTCATAGCATCGAATTTCGAATCAACGGCGAAGATCCCGGAAATGGCTTTCTGCCCTCGCTTGGAACAATTACGCAATGGGAAGTCCCCTCGGGACCAGGCGTCCGAATTGATGCTGGTTTTGATCACGGGCACACCATTGGTTCGCACTTTGATTCACTTTTAGCAAAATTAGTAGTTACTGGCGCAACTCGAACCGAAGCAATCGAACGTGCCAGACGAGCTCTCCGTGAGTTCGAGATCGGCGGATTAGCGACCGCGCTTCCGTTCCATCGGGCTATCGTGAATGATCCAAATTTCACCGAAGAATTCAAGATTTATACCAGTTATATTGAGAACGAATTCGACAACAAGATCCCTGCTTTCAACTTTAAAGAAGGGGTGACTGCCTCCAAGGTGGCATCGCAAAAGGTAGTTGCAGAAGTTAACGGACATCGCTTTGAAGTAGTCCTACATTCCCAAGCACCTAAAGAAAAACGCCACCGAATTAAGAGCAATAGCGTCGCAAAGAACACCGGAAACTCTGTTGCTAGCCCAATGCAAGGAACGGTAGTAAAAATCGTGAAGGCAAATGGCGATCGAGTTGAAGTTGGGGATTTAATAATTGTTCTAGAAGCGATGAAAATGGAGCAACCGCTGATCGCTCAGCGAGCTGGTGTCATAGCGCAACTTGGAATAGGAATTGGGCAGACTGTTTCGAGCGGGCAACTCTTGTGCGTAATTGAGGATTAAGGGAGCTTTACTTTTCCGCTTTTGATCGCTGCGATCGCAGAAGTCACTTTGCTTGAATATGCATTTCCCAATTTAGTGAAGGTGATGGATACTCCGCCATCTTTGATCGTATACATGTGTCCGAAAATTCCTTGCGCACCGTTTAATACATCAAGAACGCTCTCTTTTTTAATCGCCGAATTCATCACATCTTCCACGGCAGTATCAACACGCTTCAATACCGCCCCAATCAAAATAGCGTTTGATTTGTCCAGTAAGAAGTACTGATCAGGATCAACCCCGATCAAAAATATCGGGTGTTTGGCGGAAGTCTTTTTTGCAATCGTGTCTTGCACGTCACTCGTCGTCGACCACTGCGAAAAAATGACATCTGCTCCTTGTGATATAAGCGTTTGGGTTGCAACCGCAGGCAAGGTGTCAACGATTTGACTGATCGCAACCGCCTTCGGCTTTATTGACGCGACGCCAAGCTGGAAATCTGCAAAGAAGGGGGACATGACCGTGGGGGCGATAAAACCCACTTTATTGCTCTTTGTGGCGGCGCCTGCCAAAACGCCTGCTAGATAAGCGCCATCGGCGTTTGAAAAGACCATATCGCTAATATTTAAATTCCCGACGCTCGCATCATTGATTAATGCAAATTGTGTTGAGGGATTTGTGAGGGCAACTACTGATATCGCTTTAGCAAATCCGGCTCCCACGGCAATAATCAAATTGTAATGAGCGCTGGCAAGAAATTGCAGCCGCGATTCTCGATCACTCTCTGAGCCATTCGTGACCATTTCTCTAACAGAAAGCGCGGTAAGTCCAAATTTCTTCTTGATAGCGTCGATTCCTTTAGCTGCTGCATCATTTATTCCATGATCTCCACGACCGCCAATGTCATAGACAATAGCCATCTTGATCGATACAGCTGCCTGCGCCGGAAGTGTTGGGACGGTGAGCGCTAAAACCGTGGCAATAAAGATCGCGCCGTACTTACGCACAGTGAGTCCTAAGCACAGTGAGTCCTAAGCACGGGAAATGAGACCTATCCGCTCGTAAACTTCAGCGAGAGTCTTGCTGGCCACAGCCTGCGCTTTTTGTGCACCGGTCTCGAGAATCGCTGATAGATGAGTTGGATCATCCAAAAGTTCTAAAGTCCGAAGTCGAACGGGGCGAAGGTACTCAACCACAACTTCAGCAACTGCACTCTTGAAATCGCCATAACCTTTTCCATCAAATTCAATTTCGGTTTCGGAAATGCTCTTGCCGGATAGAGCTGAATAGATGGTCAGAAGATTTGAAATTCCGGGTTTTTCGGCAACATCAAAACGTACTTCGCGACCTGTATCGGTAACTGCACTCTTAATCTTCTTGGTGTTTGATTCGGGCGTATCTAGGATCTCGATCAAGCCACTCATTGATTCGGCGGACTTACTCATTTTTGAGGTTGGATCCTGCAAGTCATAAATCTTGGCGCCAGCCTTCAAAATGTAGCCTTCGGGAATCGTAAAAGTCTTCCCGTATTGACTATTAAAACGCGCGGCAAGGTCCCGGGTAAGTTCGATATGTTGGCGTTGATCTTCGCCAACCGGAACTTGATCAGCTTGGTATAACAAAATATCCGCTGCCATCAGCATCGGATATGTGAACACTCCAACGACAACTCGATCATTTCCAACCTTCTGCGACTTATCCTTAAATTGCGTCATACGACTTGCTTCGCCGAAGCCTGTTAGACACTCCATCACCCAAGCAAGTTGATTGTGCTCATAAACCTGGGATTGAAGGAAGAGGGTGCAATGTTCTGGATCAATGCCCAGCGCCAATAATTGTGCCACTGAGGTGAGCGTATTTTTACGGAGTTCTTTCGGATCTGGACTCGAGGTCAGCGCATGAAGGTCAACAACGCAATAAAAGGCGTCGTGGCTCTGCTGTAACTCAACCCATTGCTTGACTGCTCCCAAATAATTCCCGAGCTGAAAAGACCCATTGGTTGGCTGGATCCCTGAAAGTACTCTTGGCTTGGTCATGCGACTTATCCTACCGATTGCTAAAGAGTTGCAGAGATCAATAATTGACCAGCGCGCTTGCCTTCTAAGGTTAACACTGTGATTCGAGCCCCCGGAATAGTTATTACATCATGAACTTCTGGGAGTCGACCGAGAAAATGCATGACAAATCCGCCTGCTGTCTCGTAAGGTCCCTCGGGTAACTCAATTCCGGTCTGCTCTTTGAGATCCTCAAGTGAGATAAGTGCATCGATCTCATAATCGCCGGTTCTTGGTTGTGCAGTTACTTCTTTTTCTGGTTCATCATATTCATCTTCAATATCGCCAATAAAACACTCGACGATATCTTCAAGAGTGACAATGCCATCGGTGCCACCATATTCATCGAGCACAATTGCAAGATGCGCCCTTTTCACCTTCAACTCGGTGAGTGCAGGAAGAACTCCTTTTGTCCCAGGAAGAAAGATGACTGGCCGCATGATGTCGAGCAACGTTTTTTGCATATCTTCATCGCGTAAATTCAAGAGATCGCGAACATGAAGAAAACCGATAACTTCATCACTTGATCCACGGGTTACTGGATATCTGGAGTGAGCTGTTCGAATCGCTACCATTTTTGCTTCGGCCAAAGTAAGTCCAACATCCAGAAAATCAACTTCGGTGCGGGGCACCATGATTTCGTGCAGAACAAGATCCCCGGCATTAAAGACATCTTCAACAATGTCACGCTCTTCATCTGAGAGCGCTGCGTGCCCCGTAACAAGATCCACGAGTTCAGCCTCAGAGATCTCGCTTCGGATTTCTTGCGGTTTGAGTCCAAAGAGTCGAACGATTGCATCCGTTGACTTAGATAGAAGCCAAATAACTGGACGAAAAATCGTCGCGATCCGATCAATTGTAGGTGCGGCAGCGAGCGCTATTTTTTCGGTTCTGTAAAGCGCCAATCGTTTTGGCACCAGTTCGCCAACCACTAGGGAAATGTAAGCAATGACAAGGGTAAGAAAGACTACCGAGATCGCGGTGCTCACCCCGTGGGATAAACCCCAACGTTCCAGGATCGGGATAACGAAGGAACTACCCAAGCGTTGGGAACCCAGTGCCGCGGAGAGGAATCCGCAGAACGTCACCCCAACCTGGGCGGCCGCCAAGAAGCGATTTGGGTTCTTGGTTAGCTTGGCCAACCGCTCCGTGCGCTTGGGTTTAAGCCCAGCCGCCTCTAACTGGCGAAGTTGAGACTCCCGAAGCGAGATCAGAGCGATTTCAGCGGCAACAAATATCCCGGCCACGATGATGAAGAAAAGGACCAAGAGGAGGTCTCCGACCAGTTGACCCGTCGTGCCTATCTGGGGGTTAGGCTCCATCAGACGCTCTCCTCATATGGATAAGGGTAGCGCGGTCACGCGGGCTTTCATCTAAGCCAGAGTGTGGTTAATCTTTACTCACCAGCGGGCTTCCGCCAGTTGGGGTTTTACCTTCATCCTAAGGATCGTCGGGCACGTACCTGCCCGGAGAAGGAGTGAATAACTCATGGCATCAGTTGTATTTCAAAATGCTTCACGTATCTACCCAGGCACAACTAAGCCGGCTGTAGATAAATTAAATCTCACCGTGCAAGATGGCGAATTCCTCGTTCTTGTTGGACCTTCCGGTTGCGGTAAGTCAACTTCGCTTCGCATGCTTGCAGGGCTCGAAGAAGTAGATAACGGTGCAATTTTTATCGGTGATCGTGACGTAACAGATGTGGCACCAAAGGATCGCGATATTGCGATGGTGTTCCAGTCATACGCCCTCTATCCACATATGTCAGTTGCAGAAAATATGGGCTTCGCGCTCAAAATCGCTGGCGTTGCAAAAGAAGAGCGCGATCGTCGAGTCCTCGAAGCAGCAAAGTTGCTCGACCTTGAGCCATATTTAGATCGTAAGCCAAAAGCACTCTCTGGTGGACAACGCCAGCGCGTCGCAATGGGCCGAGCAATTGTCCGTGAGCCACAAGTGTTCTTGATGGACGAACCCCTTTCTAACCTTGATGCGAAGTTGCGTGTAGCTACTCGTACCCAAATTGCAGCGCTACAACGCCGCCTGGGTATCACAACCGTTTATGTAACACACGATCAAGTTGAAGCTATGACAATGGGAGATCGCGTTGCGGTTCTCAAGGATGGCTTGCTACAACAAGTTGATACACCACGTAATCTTTACGATGCTCCAGTCAATGCTTTCGTAGCTGGCTTCATCGGTTCACCTGCCATGAATCTCTTAACTGCCCCGGTCTATGCTGGCAACGCTTTACTAGGTGACTTCAAGATTGAAGTTCCATCGAGTGTCACAGGCACCGTCACAGTCGGTATCCGCCCAGAAGGCTTTACCCCTTCATCTGCTGGCTTCCATGTCCTCGTAGAAGTAGTTGAAGAACTTGGTTCAGATGCTTTCGTTTACGGCCGTCCGGTTGATAAGGATGTTAAGTTCGCGAATGCAACAGATGAAGGCGCACAAGTGATTGTTCGTTGGGATCCAAAGAATCCGCCAAAGCCAGGAGATACGATCACTGTTGAAGCGATTCCGCACGCAATTCACCTCTTTGATTCAACCACAGGTGAGCGCATCAGCAAGTAAAACTCAAAATCAAAAACGCCCCGGTGAAATTCACCGGGGCGTTTTTACTGGAGATTAATTAAGCGAGTTTCTTCTGCAAATTCTCATCAATCGCTGCCAGGAAGTCTTGGGTGTTTAACCAAGGTGCGGTTTTTGAGATCAACAGCGCCAGATCCTTTGTCATCTTGCCCGATTCGACGGTTTCGATACAAACAGCTTCTAGCGTCTTAGCAAATTCTGCGAGCTCTGCATTGTTGTCCAACTTTGCACGGTGAGATAGCCCTTGAGTCCACGCGAAGATAGATGCAATTGGATTGGTCGAGGTTTGCTTACCCGCTTGATGATCACGATAGTGGCGAGTGACGGTGCCATGCGCGGCCTCGGACTCCACGGTCTTTCCATCTGGAGTCATCAAAACTGAGGTCATCAGACCCAGTGAGCCATATCCTTGCGCGACAGTATCTGACTGAACGTCACCGTCGTAGTTTTTGCAAGCCCAGACATATCCGCCAGGCATGCGCAAAGACATAGCGACCATGTCATCTATCAAGCGATGCTCGTACCAAATTCCAAGTGCTTCAAATTGGCTCTTTAACTCGGCCTGGTAAATCTCTTCGAATATATCCTTAAATCGTCCGTCGTATGCCTTCAGGATTGTGTTCTTGGTGGATAGATACACCGGATATTTGCGGATAATTCCGTAGTTGAGCGATGCGCGAGCAAAATCACGAATCGAATCATCAAGGTTATACATAGCCATGGCTACGCCAGAGCCAGGGAAATCAAAGACTTCATGCTCAATGGTTTCTCCACCATCTTCTGGAACGAAGGTGATGGTTAACTTTCCTTTGCCAGGTACGCGAAAGTCAGTAGCACGATATTGATCTCCAAAAGCGTGACGACCGATGACGATCGGCAAAGTCCAATGAGGAACTAAACGTGGAACATTAGAAATAATGATTGGCTCGCGGAAGATAACTCCGCCAAGGATGTTGCGGACTGTTCCGTTAGGGGACTTCCACATCTTCTTTAGCCCAAACTCTTCTACCCGAGCTTCATCTGGAGTGATAGTTGCGCACTTAACTCCAACTCCATGCTTTTGAATAGCATGTGCTGAATCAATGGTGACCTGATCATCTGTGGCATCGCGATTTTGGATACTTAAATCGTAATATTCGAGATTTACATCAA
>CAIYQS010000005.1 GCA_903928395.1 uncultured Actinomycetes bacterium
AAAGCAAATAGCAGACTTAAAGAGTTGCGAAGGCCTCATCTAGAACTTGCAACGCATCTGCTAGTAACTCGTCACTGATGACCAACGGTGGCAGGAATCGGATGACATTGCCATACGTTCCTGCAGTCAAAATGAAGACGCCGTGTGCAGTGCAATATTTAATGACCTTGCTCATCGCAGCGCTATTAGGTTCGATTGATCCAGGAACGATCAGTTCGATCGCTTGCATTGCACCGCGGCCACGAACTTCACCAATCACTGGATATTTGGCTGCAAGTGCGCGAAGACCAGCACCCAACACATCTCCAATGTGCCTTGCGCGTTCGATAAGTCCATCTTCTTCGATGGTTTCAATAGCGCCAAGTGCTGCTGCACATGCAATTGGGTTACCGCCGAAAGTTCCGCCAAGGCCAGACACATGCACAGAGTCCATGATTTCTGCGCGACCAGTTACTCCGGCAAGCGGTAATCCGCCACCAATTCCTTTGGCTGTGATCAAAATATCTGGAACAACGTTTTCATCTTCGATGGCAAACATATGGCCAGTGCGGGCGAATCCTGATTGAACTTCATCTGCCATAAAGACGATGCCATGTTTGCGAGAATATTCGGCTAGCGCAGGCAAGAACCCCTTCGGCGGAACAATAAAGCCACCTTCGCCTTGAATTGGTTCTATCAAGATTGCCGCAACGTTGTGTGCACCAATCTCTTTCTCGATCTTATGGGTAATCATTTCGATTGCATCTTGCGTGATTGTCTCTTTTGGACCAATCCAACGATATTCGTACGGCATAGGTACGCGATAAATTTCTGGCGCAAATGGCCCAAATCCCTCTTTATATGGCATGTTCTTGGCATTAAGTGCCATCGTTAAATTTGTGCGACCGTGGTAGGCATGTTCGAATACAACAATTGCTTGACGCTTTGTGTAATGACGCGCGATCTTGACAGCGTTCTCTACTGCTTCTGCGCCAGAGTTAGCCAACATTGACTTCTTCTTGTGTGAGCCCGGCGTTAAACGATTGAGAGCTTCGCAAACTTCGATGTAATTAATATATGGGGCAACAGTGAAACAGGTGTGTGTGAAAGCTTGCACTTGGTCGATCACGTTGGCAACCACTCGCGACGCGCTATTTCCTACGTTGGTGACACCGATGCCTGAACCCATATCAATGATCTGATTGCCATCAAGATCTAACAGAATGGCATCACTTGCACGTTCAATAACCACTGGAAATGTAAGACCTAGTCCACCCGCTACAGCTTCTGCGCGACGCTCAATTGCAGCGTTTGATTTTGGGCCAGGAATAGCAGTGACCACGCGGCGAACTTGTTCGAGGTTTGTAAGTGTTGTCATAGGAAAAGTGTACGACCAGATTTATCGCCCGCACCCCAGGGATGGGAATTCCTTAGATAAGATGTGAAGGTGAACTCCAGGGAAACAAAAACTGAATCTCATCGTGAGCCACTCCGTGCTCACGCTCCGTTGCTCGACGCTTATCTAAAGTATTTCGAGAGTGGTGGACCAACCTTCACAATCCCAGGACACAAGCAGATGGCCTACAAGTTGGACGCTGGGCTCGGAGCGGTTGTTGATAGTGATACGCCTCTCTACGGTGGCTTGGATGAGATCAAGTTAACGCATGGAACCTTAAAGCGAGCCGAGCAAATGGCTGCAGAGTTTTGGCACGCTGATTACGCACGATTTTCCACTGGAGGCTCTACCCATGCGAATCAAGCGATCATTCTGGCCCTTGGCCAACCAGGACAAAAGGTTGCTGTCTCGCGAACCGCACACCGGTCAGTGTTAAGTGCTCTCGTCCTCGCCGATCTGCAACCCATCTGGATGACACCTGATATTGATGAAGCAACGGGATTTCCGATGGGAATCGGGCTGGCTGAAGTACAGAGAGCTCTTCAAGAAAAGCCGATCGCTATTTTATTAACCGAGCCTGGTTACCTGGGAACGATGTCCGAGCTTGGACCAGTCATAGCTGCTGCGCACGCGCAATCTGTTCCAGTAGTTATCGATGCCGCCTGGGGTGGTCACTTTGGATTTAATAAAGATTTACCAAAGAATTGCTTGCAACTTGGTGCGGATGTTCTAGTCACGAGTGTTCATAAAGCGCTACCCGGTTACAGCGCATCCGCTTTACTGCTTGCGCAAGGAAAGTACATCAATCTTTCTCGTGTAGAACAAAGTTTTGAAACGACGCACACAACTTCACCTGCTGGCGCACCACTCGCTTCCATCGACGGGGTACGCGCTCTGCTCTCACTCCGCGGTGAAGAATTATTGGCAGAGTTATTACTCAATGTAAATAATTTTAAGACGCGCGTGCAATCTTATTTTGATCTCCCTATATTTTTATATACAACTGATTTCCCAGATGGTCGTTTCGATCCTACAAAAATTGTGCTCCGTGCTAATCAACTTGGCACTAGTGGAGTTGCAATCGAAAACGAGCTCATCACATATGGAATTCGAGTTGAGATGGCAGATAACGACACCATGGTTTTTCTTGCAACCATCGCCGATGATGAAGATGATTTTAATTTGCTTGCGGATCGATTGATCCCGATATTGCAAAAACTTCAATCAAAATCGCGTCCATCGGTAACGGCGCTTAGCTGGTCAATCGTGCCGCAGGTGGGCACCAGCATGCGTAACGCCTACTTTGCTGAAACCGAGTTGGTCGCTGCCGATATGGCAGTTGGTCGAATTAGTGCGGATCTCATTGCCCCGTACCCACCTGGGGTTGCGGTTGTCGCTCCTGGCGAAGTACTTACTGAGCAAATCATTAATGGACTTGCTGCCAACAAAGCTGCTGGCGTCCGCATTGCTTATGCCACGGACAGAACGCTCACCAAATATCGCGTTATTTTATAAGGCTTTTGTAGAGTTCCACGGTTTCGTGCGCGATTGAGTCCCAACTGAATTGATCTATTGCTCGTACACGTCCGGCCTCACCGTATTTGCGTAAGAGATCTCTGTCTGACATCAGCGCATTTATTCTTTCGGTAAAGGCGGCTTCAAACTCTGCGGCATTGCCAGAGTAGTGAATCAGTTCCCCAGTCATTCCATCTGCTACGACTTCGGGGATTCCACCGACATCGCTGGCAAGGACTGCCGTTTCGCACGCCATTGCTTCTAAATTAACAATTCCGAGCGGCTCATAAATTGATGGACACAAAAATAGATCGGCGCTAGAAAGTAGCGCGATTACATCGGGCTGAGGTGCCATTTTGCTAATCCAAATTACATTGTTGCGAGTCGCCTGCAATTCTTCGATAGCTGCTTGAACTTCAGCACCGATTCCAGGTTCGTCTGGACTTCCGGCACATAACACCAACCCAAATTGTGGATCCACATTTTTCCAAGCACGCAACAAATGAGTTAGACCTTTTTGGCGAGTAATACGTCCGACAAAAATTGCGTAGGGACCAGTGACGCCCAAAGCAGCAAGCAGTTCTGGATTCGATTGTGGGTAATAAGTTTCGGTGTCGATCCCATTTAATATTGCATGAACTTTATTGGGGTCGAGTGCTGGATAAGCGCGCAAGACATCGCGACGCATGCCCTGCGAAACGGCGATAATTGCATCGGCTGCTTCGTAGGCAGTTTTTTCAGCCCAGGATGAAATTCGATATCCGCCCCCTATCTGTTCCTCTTTCCAAGGGCGATCTGGCTCAAGTGAGTGCGCACTAATAACATGAGGAATTTTGTATAAAATCTTGGCAAAGTGGCCAGCCATATTTGCATACCAGGTATGTGAGTGGACGATATCCACACCTGCTAAATTCGAGGCGATCTGGGCATCGGTAATTAAGGCTTGCATTGCTGGATTGAGCTGCATTTCTGCAGCGGTCAATTCGTAACCTGTAGCGTCAGTTCGGGGTTCGCCAAAGCAGTGAATATCCACATCCACCAAGGTTTGAAGACTTTTAGCGAGGTACTTAACATGGACTCCAGCGCCACCATAAATATGAGGGGGCCATTCTTTGGTAACAATTCCGACCTTCACTCGCAACTCCCATCGGACGAATAAGCCCTTATCTTAAGGGCAAAATTAAGATACCGTTTTTCCATGAGTAGTAGAGACGAACTGATTTCGATCGTATTGGCTGGCGGCGAGGGGAAGCGGTTGCTGCCCCTGACACATGATCGCGCAAAACCCGCCGTTCCCTTTGGCGGCGCGTATAGGTTGATTGATTTTGTGCTCTCTAATCTCGTCAATGGAAATATGCGCAAGATCGCAGTACTCACCCAATACAAATCGCATTCGCTCGACAAGCACATCACCACTACCTGGCGAATGTCTTCGCTCACTAATAACTACGTAACTACAGTTCCTGCGCAACAGCGCCTCGGACCTCGTTGGTACACCGGCAGCGCCGATGCTATTTTGCAGAATTTTAATTTGATTCACGACGAAGATCCAAAGTATGTGCTCGTATTTGGTGCAGATCACGTGTACCGAATGGATCCAGATCAAATGTTTGATTTTCACAAAGAGTACGGTGCGGCGGTAACTGTTGCTGCCATTCGTGTTCCACAAAATCAGGCAAGCGAGTTCGGAGTCATCGAGCTTGAGCCCGATGGTGTGACTATCAAGGCATTTCATGAAAAACCAGCCAATCCACCATCAATTCCAGGTGAACCTGATTGGTCGCTCATCTCCATGGGTAACTACATTTTCAATCGCAAAGCTATGGAGGAAGTTCTTCTTGAGGATTCTAGAGATGAATCAAGTAAGCATGACTTGGGAACAAACATCATCCCGATGTTATCTAGTCGAGGTCAAGCCGTTGCTTACGACTTTAACCTCAATGTTGTACCAGGTGAAACCGAGCGCGATCACGGTTATTGGCGCGACCTTGGAACGTTGCAGTCATACTACGAATCGCATATGGACCTGGTCTCCATTCACCCGATTTTTAATTTATATAACCGCGAGTGGCCAGTACTAACACACTTGCCACCATTACCTCCCGCAAAGTTCAGCGGCTCTGGAAGTGCTGTCGACTCGATTGTTGGTGCCGGTTCCATCATTGCTGGTGGTCGTGTAGAGAGTTCGGTCATTTCATACGACGTTCGAATAGCTTCAGGAGCTGTTATTCAAAGCTCTGTTGTGATGCCAAATGTAGTTATCGGAAGCGGTTCGATTATCCGCAATGCGATCATTGATAAAGGCGTCATAGTCGAACCCGGCGCTCAACTTGGAGTAGATCACGAAAAAGACGCCAAGCGTTATACCGTGACTGAATCCGGACTTGTTGTTGTTGGAAAAGGACAGATCGTTATTTAGCGCTGGTGGCTCGGTTAACGAGCCATACCTGCACTGCATGAGACTGCAGAATCACCTTGCTCTCTGGTGCAGCCAGACGAGGTGAGTAGTGCATGACGTTTTCAGCTGAATCGAAGACCGATCTATATGAGTCACCTATATGGTCACCTGGGAGTGTGAACTCTTTTTGGAGAATGGAGCCATTGAACATAAGAAGCAACCCGCGGTCCTCACCGGCTTCCACGTACATCATCAGGTTACGGTTATCGAGTTTGTCCCAATCGGATTGCGTCATTTCTAACCCAGCGCGAGTAAACCAAGCTAGATCTTTTCTGGATGTGTTGAGGTCGAGCTGACCAGTAAAGAACATTCTTGCAACTGGCATTAAATAATTTTTGCGGAGTCGAATTAAATTAACGGTGGTTTCGAGCATGTCAATCTGATGCGCGTCATACTTCCAACTTAACGCCCATCCGCCATTGAATGCATTTTCATCGCGCAATTCTTCGCCGCGCTTGTTACTAGGGAGTGAGTAGGCATTATTGGATCCCATTTGGGTGCGACCCACTTCATCACCCATGGTGATCATCGGAATTCCGGCAGAAAGTAATAGACAAGACATCATGGACTTTTTGAGCCGCTGGCGAATCTCGTTAATAGTGAAATGGTTGGTTACGCCTTCTATTCCTGCATTCCATGAATAATTGGCATCGGTACCGTCGCGATTTTCTTCACCATTCGCTTCATTGTGTTTGCGGGTATATGTGACGACATCATTAAGGGTGAATCCGTCATGGGCAGTCAGGAAATTAATTGTTGATGTTGGGCCACGATAGGCAAAAATATCGTGAGACCCGGATAGCCGCGTAGCAAGTTCGCCAACACCAGTCGGAGCAGCCCCGCCAGCCTCTGCGAGCCAAAATTTACGTAACGCATCGCGATATTTGTCATTCCACTCCCGCCATGGATATGGAAAATAACCCAGGGCGTAGCCTCGCGTATCCCAAGGTTCGGCAATTAATTTTCTTTCACGTAATACTGGATCAGCAACCATGGCCACAATGAGAGCAGAAATTCCATCGATTTCGTCATGGCTCCGAGCGAGCGCCGCTGCTAGATCAAAACGGAAGCCATCGATCCCAATTTCTTCCGCCCACCAATGCAACGAGTCAATAATCATTCGAACCACATGAGGCCTTCGAACGTCAACGGTGTTACCGCAACCGGTGAAATCGTCATAAGCGTCCTCAGTAGATCGACGATAGAAATTGCGAGAATCAATTCCGCGGAAGGACAGGGTGGGGCCGCTAACTCCTCCTTCAGCAGTGTGGTTATAAACGACGTCGAGCAATACTTCGATTCCCGCGTCGTGTAACTTGGAAACTGCTTCGCGTAATTCGGCAACCGGATCATTAGTCGCTGCGTACCCCGAGTGCGGCGCCGAAAAAGCTATCGCGTTGTATCCCCAATGATTTTCGCGACCGCGGGCGTGGATAGCAGGCTCAGTGATAAATTGGTGAATAGGTAGAAGTTCAAGCGCAGTGATTCCTAGCGTCTGCAAATAGTTAATCGTGCTGGGGTGACCAAGTGCTTTGTAGGTACCCCGTTCGTGTTCTGGAATCTGGTGATTGAACTCGGTCAATCCCCGAACATGCGCCTCATAAATAATGGTTTTAGACCAACCCGTGATTGGGCGACTATCGATGGCACGATGACTTGCTACGACAACCGAGTGTGGAACGAAGGGAAGGTTATCTCTGGTGTCTAGAACTGATAGATCTCCCGTTCCAATGCCATCCGTTGCCACATGTGCGTAAATTTCTGGCACATATTGCAGTTCACCAACGACGGTATGGGCGTTTGGATCAAGCAATAATTTATTGGGGTTAAATCGCCATCCTTTTGACGGATCCCAAGGACCGTAGACTCGATAGCCGTAGCGCTGACCGGCTCGAACTCCTTGAAAATAACCGTGGTAAATCGGACCATTGCGGTCCTCTAGCTCATAACGAGTTTCGATGAACTTTCCATCAACAAGATCTATTAGGCAGAGTTCGACTTTGGAGGCCGATGGCGCCCAAATCGCGAAGTTAGTTCCTTCGTGAGTTAGATGCGAACCTAAATATCGCTGGTCGCCTCTAGCCATTGGGAGAGGATAGCGTCAAATTTCTACCCCTTCCTACGAAGGCGAGTCTCCTACGTCACTTAACTGGAGTCAGCCAGATCGTGGCTAAAGGAGGTATTGCCAAGACTGCGTGCGTTGGTAGTCCTTTATATTCGCCCTTGATCGTTTGAATATTTGTTGGTGCAACTCCCGATCCACCATATTTGTGGTCATCAGTGTTGAGTGCGAGAGACCAGGAGTGATCTCCTGGTAGTGGCAACTTGTACCTTTCCTGCGGAACAGGTGAAAAGTTTGTGACGCTCACCAATGGTTCTCCTTCATGGTTATACCTTGCAAAGGCCACAATATTCGCGGCGCCGTCGTCAACGACCAACCACTGAAAACCAGTTGGCGTAATGTCTCTTTCCCAAAGTTCGGGATGATTCTTGTACGTTGAATTGAGATCCACCACAGTTCTTTGAATCTGTTGGTGTTCTTGGTATTCAGTGAGGTGCCAATCCAAAGACTGCGAGGCATTCCATTCTTGGGATTGCGCAAACTCGCAACCCATGAAGAGCAATTTCTTGCCAGGGTGCGCCCACATGAATCCATAGAGCGCTCGCAGATTTGCAAGTTGCTGCCAACGATCTCCTGGCATTTTTGCAATCATCGAACCTTTTCCATGAACTACTTCATCATGAGAAAAGGGCAGGAGATAATTTTCAGACCAAGCATAAAGAATCGCCTTGGTTATTTCATTGTGGTGATACATCCGATGAATGGGATCCTCTTGAATATATTCGAGGGTGTCATGCATCCAACCCATGTTCCATTTAAATCCAAAACCCAAGCCACCGTGATCTGTCGAGCGAGTAACCCCCGGCCACGCCGTGGATTCTTCTGCGATGATCATGCAACCCGGAACTTCGCGATAGCAAGTTGAGGTTAATTCCTGTAAGAACCGAACGGCGCCCAAATTTTCGCGGCCCCCAAATTCATTGGGAATCCATTCGCCTTCTTCGCGCGAATAATCCAAGTAAAGCATTGAGGCGACTGCATCAACTCGGATTCCATCTATATGGAACTCTTTAAGCCAATACAGCGCGCTAGCAACTAAGAAATTCCGAACTTCGTTTCGGTCGTAATTGAAAATCAAAGTGCCCCAGTCTGGATGTTCCCCCTGGCGTGGATCAGCATGTTCGTAAAGCGCCGAACCATCGAACTTTGCAAGCGCCCACTGATCTTTGGGAAAGTGCGCTGGAACCCAGTCAACGATTACACCAATGTCAGCTTGGTGCAGTGAATCAATTAAGTAACGAAGTTCATCTGGCGAACCAAATCTGGATGTAGGTGCGAAGAAGGATGTGACTTGATATCCCCAAGAAGGGCCGTATGGGTGTTCGCACACTGGCAAGAACTCAACGTGTGTGAATCCCATATCTTTTACATAAGCCACCAACTCTGTTGCAAGATCACGATAGGACAAACCTGGTTTCCAAGAACCTATGTGAACTTCATAAACCGATAGCGCCTCTTCCCACGGTTTTGAGTCTGCCCGCTTTGCAATCCATTCTGAATCCGTAAACTCAAAACGCCGCTCTGTAACGACAGATGCAGTGTGAGGTGGGTGCTCTGTTGCTCGCGCCATTGGATCTGCGTGATCTACCCAGTTGCCACCAAGACCTAGTATCGAATACTTGTAAGGGGTATCTGGACCGACGTCCGCCACAAAGAGTTGCCAGATTCCACTGTTTCCGAGACTGATCATGGGATGTGAGTTCTTGTCCCAGTAATTGAAAGACCCGATCAAAGCCACCGACCTGGCATTTGGAGCCCAGACCGCAAAATTGGTACCTAAAACATTGCCGGCTTCATCGCGTCGCACCTGTGATCCTAAAACTTTCCACAGCTCTTCGTGACGACCTTCACCAATTAAGTAAAGATCAAGTTCACCAATTCCATAGTTATTACTCACAGGGTTACCTTCAGGATATGCCCGACGGGAGTGCCGGGGGATGCTGGATCAATTCGAACCCAGCTATGCGGTGTGTATTCAAAAGAATGTCCAGTAATCAAATCAACAACATTAAATGCGCGCTCTTCGAGCCCAAGATCAAAGAAGTTCCAGTGCACAATGGTTTCTTGAGCGTGAATTGGATCCAAGTTAACTATCACTAAAATCAAACTTTCGCCATCACGCTTGGAATAAGCAAGTATCTTTTCGGAATCCGTTTGATGGAAGCGCAAATTACGGAGTCGCTGCAGCGCTGGGTTTTGGCGACGAATTGAGTTAAGTAACCCAATAAAAGGTGCGAGAGCTGGCTTGGTCCAATCCCGAATCTTGATTTCGTATTTTTCTGAATCTAAATATTCTTCAGCTCCTTCTCGTAGCGGAATGTGTTCGTATAACTCGTAACCCGCATACATTCCCCAAGAAGGAGTCAAAGTCGCTGCAAGCAGTGCGCGCATCGCAAAGACGGAAGGTGCACCACTTTGGAGATGAAAAGGCAATATATCCGGAGTATTGACCCAGAAATTGGGCCTGAAAAACGCACTCGTCTCTTGCGCAACTTCTGTTCCATAAGAAATTAACTCATGCTTGGTGGTGCGCCATGTGAAGTAGGTATATGACTGTTGGAACCCCGCCTTGCCGAGCGCATGCATCATGGCAGGACGAGTGAAGGCTTCGGCTAAAAACACCACATCGGGATATTGAAGATTGACGCGATGAATAAGTTCGTGCCAGAACTGCACCGGTTTGGTGTGAGGATTATCCACACGGAAAATTTTTACGCCTTTAGATATCCAAAGATTCAAAACACGGAAGGACTCTTCAAGCATTCCTTCATAATCTTTATCAAAGTTGATGGGAAAAATATCTTGATATTTTTTTGGAGGGTTTTCGGCATAGGCGATGGTGCCGTCTGCACGGATCGTGAACCACTCGCGATGATCCTTTGCCCAAGGATGATCAGGTGAGCATTGCAACGCAAAATCCATCGCAATTTCTATTTTGAGTTTTGCCGCCGCTTTAACAAAGTGTTCGAAATCTTTCATGGTTCCAAGATCTGGATTAATGCTGTCGTGGCCACCATCCGCATTTCCAATCGCCCATGGAACTCCGGGATCAGTCGGGGTCGGATTGAGTGTGTTATTTCGTCCCTTCCGAAATGCGTAGCCAATTGGATGAATCGGAGGCAAGTAAAGAACATCAAAGTTCATATCAGCAACACGCTGCAAAGACTTTTCTGCAGTCTTAAAAGTTCCTGTTTTTATTGATCCGTCAGCATTGAGGGTCGCGCCTTCGCTCCGCGGGAAAAATTCGTACCAAGCTCCCACGAGCGCTCGATCAGGCTCGGCATAAATCGGGAAAAGTGGAGATTTCGATGATAATTCGCGATCAATACTCAAGGCTTCGATGAAAAAATGCCACAGGCCAAGTGATGTTACGCAGACGTCTGCCTCATATCGGTCAGTACCGGGCCAATACTCGCGCATTGCAGCGCGGCTTACTTCCACTCCCAGTGGATCTAGGAGGACTACTTCTACGACCAAGCCGTCATGACCTTCCCGGATCACCGTCGCACGTACATTAATTGCTTCTTTTGCAACAGCTTTGACCGGAACTAATTCGCTCCCATAATGCACGACAGGAGAGACATCGAAAATGGGGAAGCGATTTTCCATGCCGAAACCTTACCCGTTGAGGTTAGTCATTACATGCTTGATACGGGTGTAATCCTCGAATCCATAAGCAGATAGGTCTTTTCCATAGCCGGAGTGTTTAAACCCACCATGAGGCATCTCTGAAACAAATGGAATATGGGTATTAATCCAGACCACTCCAAAATCCAGCGCTTTTGACATACGCATTGCCCGTCCATGATTAGTGGTCCACACGCTAGATGCAAGACCATAGGGAACTCCATTTGCAAATGTGACTGCTTCCGATTCAGTGCTGAATTTTTGGACAGTTATCACTGGACCAAAGATCTCGCTTTGTGCCATCTCGTCTTCTTGTTGAATCCCCGCCACAACAGTTGGGTTAAAGAAGTAGCCAGCACGATCGACAACGGATCCGCCGGAAACTATTTCGGCGTGCTTAGGTGCGCGATCAATAAAACCTTTTACCCGAGCCAATTGGTTGGCGTTATTGAGTGGACCGTAAAGCACGTCTTCGCCGGGGGCACCAGTTTTAACATGATTTGTAGCTTGATCTGCCAAGAGCGCAACAAACTTCTCGTACACTTTTTCTTCGACAAGTACACGAGTAGCTGCGGTGCAATCTTGTCCCGCATTAAAGTATCCTGCCAGCGCAATTGCCTCTGCCGCCGATTCCAAATCTGCATCTGCAAAAACCACAACCGGAGCTTTGCCGCCAAGTTCAAGGTGAACACGCTTCAAATCATTGCTCGCAGCTTTCGCAACTTCCATGCCGGCGCGCACCGACCCGGTTATCGATACCATTGCTGGAATCTTGTGATCGACAAGCAGCCTCCCGGTGTCACGATCTCCGGTTACCACGTTAAATACTCCGGCTGGTAAAAATTCTGACATTACTTCGGCCATAAAGATTGTTGATGCTGGTGTGGTGTCACTTGGTTTTAAAACCACGGTGTTTCCCGCTGCAATTGCCGGAGCCCACTTCCAGACAGCCATCATCATCGGATAATTCCAAGGTGTCACTTGGGCGCAGACGCCAATTGGTTCGCGACGAACAAAGGAGGTCATGCCCCGCATATATTCCCCAGCAGACTTGCCTTCAAGATGGCGAGCGGCACCGGCAAAGAAACGAATTTCATCGATCATGGGTGGAACTTCTTCTGAAAGCGTTAACCCAATTGGCTTGCCGGTATTTTCGGATTCGATAGCCACGATCTCTTCGGCACGAAATTCTAAGGCGTCGGCAATTTTCAATAGGGCGCGCTGGCGCTCCGCTGGGGTGGTTTCACGCCACTCTTGGAAGGCATCCGCGGCGGCATTGAGTGCGCGATCCACATCCGCCAGATTGGAGAGCTGAGCAGTTGCGTAGGCGGTACCCGTAGCGGGATTAATTATTTCGGTAGTTGCGCCTGACTGGGATTGTGTGGCGGAGCCGGCGACAAAGTTGTTGAGGCTTTTCATACCCCCACTCTAGCCCCGGCGTAAACGAACCCCCAAGAGATACATCTTGCATCCCAGACAGTATCCAAAGGCCGAGTTTAAGAAAGCGGCAAAAAGGGCAAAAGATGCAGCAAAGGTGAAAACCAGCCAGGTATGGGTCAAGGCACCAAGAGTTGCAATGAGGGCAAATATAAATCCAACAAATTGTGCGAATTGCGGTGGCCTTACATCTTCTGAATCAAAGGTTTTTGAAAGGCGCGGTTGCACAAACTTTTTATAAAGCCACGCATATGGCGATTTTGGAGGTCCAGCAAATGCTCCGATAGCGAATTGTATAAGTTGAATAATGATCACGATGGGAGACCGCGTAATCAATGCAATTATTAAAACAATCGAAGTGAGTCCAGCGGACCACCGTGGGCCGCGAGCATCAATCATGTTCATTAAGTTGTCCCCTTAGATTTGTTCCAGCGCATAAATAACTTGGTCGCGTTTCGGTGCACCAACTGCGCGCGCAATTTCTCTACCTGCCGAATTCAAAAATAATGTGGTTGGTGTTTGACGAATATCCAGACGTCTTACCAATTGAAGATTTGTGTCGGCATCAACTTCAATATGTTTAATTTTAGGGTAGTGCGAAATCACGGATGTAAGGGTGCTCCGAGTTGCACGACACGGAGTACAAAAAGCACTCGAAAATTGCAGAACAGTTGCGCTCTCTCCAAGTTCAGCTCCAACTTCATGTGCGGTGATTTCATTCCGCGAATCCGTTTTAGATTTGATTTTCCCGGAGCGCTTGCGGTCAACAACTCCATATGTGCAAGCCACGAGTAAAACGGCGATCACAATGAGGAGGGAATTCATTGCGCAATTTTCACATCTGAGAGTCAATAAACCTAAACGCGGATAGTTCGCATAAGCAACTTATTGACGTAAGTCTTCTTAGAAAATTATTTATTTGAGAATGGCGGGTCTTGAGCCGACTAGCGAAACACATTTAGCCGCGAGTTCGGCACCGTTGTGAAGCGCATCGGATAGTTCCCCACCCGAAATCCAAGATTGAATGAATCCTGCTGCGAAGGCATCCCCTGCTCCGGTGGTATCAACTACCTGTGTCTCGATTGCAGGGATTTGAACCAACGCGGATCCGCGTGCCTGAGCAAGTGCACCATTACTTCCACGCTTGATGACAACAAGGGGAGTTAACGTGAGTAGCTCTATGGCTGCATCTACCGGGTTTTGTTTTCCGCTAAGAAAATGCGCTTCCTCTTCATTTAACACAACAACATCAACCAACGAGAGCCAATCTCGGACCTGGTTCAGACCCACCTCCAGTAAGACTCCAACTGTCGAAGGATCAAATACAACGGGAAGTCCATGCGCTTTTACGGCCTTTAATATTTCTAGCGCACCATTCCTAGATTGCGGATTTACAAGGGGATATCCAGAGAGGTAGACCGCGGTAAATCCATCCAATGCAGGAAGATCGTTCATGCTCAAGCCAGAATTTGCGCCAGAGTCGGGAAACATTGTCCTTTCGCCGAGCGCATCAACAAGTACGACAACCACTCCAGTGTTTGCGCCAGAAATAACTGTGTTTGAGTGTGTCACTCCATAACGATCCAACTCGGCCAAAACAGTCCTACCCGCCGCATCATCACCAACCCGAGCGATCAAGTGCGCGGAAGTCCCACTCACTGCTAACCAGGATGCAACATTTGCCGCGGCACCGCCGCCCTGTGTTGAAATGGAAGCCCGAGTTTCTACTCCCTGCGTGATTGGCGCTCCTATTACTGCCGTTACATCTAACATGATGTCGCCCAAACAGAGAATTTTGGTCATGCGAAAATTACCAATTAATGATTCAGAGCTATTGCTATTAAGGACGCGAGTTGGGAGTTAGCTTTAATGATGTCGATATTTACACGCAATGATTCGCCACCGCTTTGGGTGTGAAAGTATTCAAGCAAGAAAGGTGTTACGGCTTTACCGGTAATGTGGTTCGTCGCAGCAGATTGCAATCCAGATTCCAAAATTTCGTTGTGAAGCTCTAGATCCATCTGATTGACGACTGGATTAGCAATAACAATTGCCCGATCATCAGTCTTAAGGTCTATTCTGTTCTGCCAGATTGCGGCAATTTCTGCTACCGAATCTACTCGGTGTTCGATTTCGTATCCTGAATCGGTGAGATAGAAACCAGGGAATTGGGTAGTCCCGTAGCCCAAAACAGGTACCGCAAAAGTTTCTAGTCTTTCCAAAGTTCCCGGAACATCAAGTATTGATTTAACTCCAGCGCATACAATCACAATCGGTGTTTCGGAAAGCGCTATTAAATCGGCGGATTCGTCGTAGGTGTGCCCACGATGCACTCCTCCGAGCCCGCCTGTCGCAAAAACTGAAATTCCCGCGAGGTGCGCGATATGAGCCGTAGCCGCTACTGTCGTCGCGGCAGAGCGCAAAGTAGCCTCAATAATCGCCAGGTCGCGAGTTGAAGCCTTAACTACGTTGTCATCGTTGGCGATTCGGTCCAATTGGTTGGATTCAAGTCCAACATGAATGACACCATCGATAAGCGCAATAGTCGCTGGGGTAGCCCCATTTGAGCGAACGAGTGCCTCAACTTCTAGCGCAACTTCTAAATTACGGGGACGGGGAAGTCCATGGCTAATAATCGTAGATTCCAGCGCAACAATTGGTTTGCCGGCTGCCTTAGCCGCGCTTACCTCCGCAGAAAATTTAATCATGCTGCAGTTTAGAAGGCCACCACACTTTTGGCCCAATGCTGTGAACTAGTGCTGGAACCAGAATTGAGCGAACCAACAAAGTGTCAAGCAGCACTCCAAATCCAACAGCGAATCCAATTTCTGCTAAAAAGACCAGCGGGAGAATACTCAACACACTAAAGGTGGCAGCGAGCACGATGCCAGCCGAAGTGATCACTCCGCCAGTAACCGTTACTCCCTTGGTCATTCCGGCATGGGTTCCGGACTTAATCGTTTCTTCACGTACTCTCGTCATCAAGAAAATGTTGTAATCAATCCCAAGCGCCACCAGGAACACAAATGCGAAAAGCGGGAACGATGAATCCTCCCCTGCAAAATGAAATAGATGATGGAATACGATTGAGCAGGCACCTAGAGTTGCAAAGTACGAGATGACCACGGTTACCAAAAGTAAAAGCGACGCGGCGATAGAACGAAGAAGTAGCGCCAAAATAATCGCAATCAAAAGTAATATAACTGGAATGATTAATCTTTGATCATGTCTTGTGGCGGCATTAATATCGTTGAAAACCGCCGACGTACCTCCGACTAGCGCAGTTGGATCAATCTCGCGAACCGCAGTCCGCAAAGGCGGAATCAATTTCACCGCTGCACTTGTGTCAGGGCTATACGCAAGGGTGACATTTAATAATTCGGTTCCATTGACAATCTTCGTCGCAGGAATTGGTTGACCAGGAATGATTGGAGACACCGTTTGTGGAACGACTTGGCTGACGCCTGTTGTGGCTAACAACTTTGTCGTAACAGCGTGAGCCTTGTCGACGTTCACAACAATCTGCGTAGGTTGGCCTTGTCCTCCAGGAAAATATGTTGTGAGTTGTTCTTGACCAACTACCGAGTCGGTTCGCGTTGTAAACGATTGTGCAGTTGATAATCCGTTTGAGTGCAACGTCGAAGCAAAGGCCGCCAAGACGACCAAGATAAGTACCGCGATTGACCAATATTTACGGGGGCTTCGCTCAGTAGAACGCGCCACTTTTGACCAAATTCCCGATAACTTCTCATCCTCAGTATTGAATTTAGGACGCTTTGGCCAAAAAATCCAGCGTCCAAAAATAACCAAAAGCGCCGGTAACAAAGTCAGAATCGTGACCATTGCACAAACAATTCCGATTGCACCAACTGGACCAAGACCGCGATTATTGGTGAGCTGTGATAACAAAAGAACCAATAGCCCCAGGGCAACTGTTGATCCCGAAGCAACAATTGGTTCGACAACTCCGCGCCAGGCAATCTTCATTGCAGTTGTACGCGACTCATACTTGTGGAGTTCTTCGCGATATCGCGCAATGAGCAACAACGCGTAATCTGTGGCGGCACCTAATACAAGTACAGAGAGAATTCCTTGGGACTGACCATCCAGTGTGATGATGTTGTGCTTCGCGAGTTCGTAGATAACTCCGCCCGCCAGGGTCAGCGCAAATCCTGCGGACATTAATGGCAAAATCCACAGAACGGGAGATCGATATACAACAATCAAAATTAACGCAATTACCGAACCTGTTACTAGTAATAGGCTGGAATCCAGTCCATTGAAAGAACTAAATAAATCTGCAAATAATCCGCCAAGACCAGTCGTATGAGTAATAAATCCATTTGCCTGCGCATATTGTGTTGAGAAGTAACGAATCGTTGTAACAATTGCGGGAAGAACGGGCTTCTTGTTTGGAAGGATATCTCCGGCAGATGTTGAATCCAGTGGAATGTTTGCCAAAATTGCATCATTTTTAGCTGAAGGGAATGCGCCGATTTGCGCGCCTGGTGCCAGGTATTTGGAAATTGAAATCGACACCGGTTTACCATCAGCGCCGGTAATTAAATGTCCAGTCGAATCCACCAGATCCTTGTTTGCGAGAGCTTGAACAAAAGCGTTTGCAGAAGCAACTTTGGTTGCATCAACTTTTCCTTCAAAGAGGATCAGCGTGGGAAATTGATTGTTCGCAGAGTTATCTGAAAATTTTAGTATCGCATCGGCGGCTCGAGAGGATTCGGATCCAGCAGGCAGAAATTTCGAATTATCATTTTTTTGAACTGTCGAGAGATTCCCAAAGAGAGGTCCAGTAGCGCTACTTACAAACAACCAAATGATCGCCACAACTGAAGCAAGTAAAATAAGGCGTCGGTGAGCGCGTTTCTCGGTATTTAGTTCAGACACAAAAATCCCCTTTGGGTCGCTAGGCGGGTGTCTGAATCTTAAAGAAGGGTCATGAGCGGTGCAATTTTGAGTCCCTCAACTCGCAGGTAATCCACCGAACATGACCCTTATTGGCCAAGAATTCACTTGCGCTCTACGCCGATATAGCCATCGCCAAGAACAGCTGGTGAATCGTGATAAAACTGGCCTGTCCCGATAAAAAACAATATCTAGATTGGTGTCGGGGGTTCTGGCACAAATCATAAATTGATTTTCTAACAACTTGAACCTAGCACTCTAACTAAACGCGTGAGCGAACATTTCTCATTAATTTCAATTTGTAAGCATTAATTGAGGAATATGCGAGAGTTCCAATAGGTACTACCGAGCGACCTAATTGACACCTCTTTTGTTGGGTACAAGAGTACGGAAGACAGAGAAATAGATAGTTTCTTAAAAAGGATAGCCATGGCAGAAACACTTGAAAAATCCACGGATGTAATTTGCGATCTCTGCAGAAAGAACCCCTGCATCTGTCCGTTAGAACTGAGATAGGTATTTAAGGGAGTGGCTCGCCCAAAATATTGGCAAACAAAAAAGCGTCCAGCAAACGTAGTCCAATCTGAACCCACTCCTCCTCCTCAATCTTTGTCGGAGCAATGTCGTCAAAAACTCGGCCGAGAATAAATGATTGCATCATGTAGGCAAAAGCGCGTGGATCAACTGAAGGATCGGCCCAGCCTCTATCGAGACAGAGTTGATAAGTTCGAATCCATTTCTGATTAATTGCCTCTTGGGTTGACCATAATTTATTCCGAAAAGTTCTTAGAGCTGCAGAATTGTCAAGCACTCCAAGGCATTGCCAGCGAATAATTCTCGAATTTTGGCTTGCCGTGATATGAACTAATTTACTTATCTCTCTACGTACTAGAAGCGGATCATTCTGACCAAGAATCAACTTTTCCATAGCCACGATAATTCCACCGGCATATTGTGAATAAATTTGCGCTTGTGCCGTTTCGACTAAATCCTCAAAATTTTCAAAGTGATGATAAAGCGGCCCTCGTGATATTCCACTCCTTGTTAAGACATTCTCAGATTTTATTTCGTGGTAAGACGTTTCATTGAGCATCTCAATGACCGTATCGACAAGCTTTTGTGCGGTGGGGTGAAGTGAGTGCGAATCGGATAGAGGCACAGGTAAATTATACGGCAATTGAAAAGTGGGGTGGAACTACTTTTTATTCCCCAGCCCCTGAAATTTTAATTCTCCGTTCGATCCTGCGATCGGGCACGATCCACATCGCCGCAACCAAGAAATAGCAAGTGAAGGCAATCCGAGAATCAAGAAAGGCAAGCGGAACGCCAACTAAGTAAATGGCAACGGAAATAAGTTCTTTTTTACTAGCTCCGAGCGCTTTTGCCAGTTCAGAATCCGATCCGTGAAGGTAAATTAATTCACGACTTAAAACGAGATAAGCAACACCGCACGCTAATTGAAGAATTCCAAAAATCGCCATCGGTAATGGGTAGGAAATATTTTCGCCCATCCATGTGGTCGCGATGGGCATGAGTGAAAGCCAAAAAAGCAGGTGCGAGTTTGCCCAGAGGATTCGACCATCCACTTGTGTGGCAATTTGAAACATGTGATGGTGGTTGTTCCAATAATTAGCAATCAAAATAAAGCCCAGAATGTAACTGAGGATCTCGGGTAGAAGTTGGTGTAGCGCATTTAAATCGTGGCCACTTGGAATTTTGAACTCAAGAACCATTATCGTAATGATAATAGCGAAGACTCCGTCGCTAAAAGCTTCTAGCCGATTTGGTTTCAAGCTCCGTCTCCTCCGCTCTTTTCTTTGTTTCCTTCAATTAGGCGTGTCGAATAACTACTGTCGGGAAGTCTAATTTCACTTAACCATTTTTGCGAAAACAATTACGTTATCCACGTGCCTTTTTAGTTTAGCGTCGAATTTTCCACCACACGTTATTAATCGCAATCCAGCGAAGTTAATATCACCATATACGACGTTTGTCGGGAATTTCAGCTTTGGAACGATAAGAGTCCCAGTCACTGAATAGGTCACCGTTCTTCCATCTGCGCGTTTTATGTAGATTTGATCGCCCTTTTTTAAATCCTTCAGGCGAAAGAAGACTCCGAGTTTTCCATTCCAGTCGACGTGTCCCACCACGATTGCTGGTCCAATTTGTCCTGGTGTTGGTGCGCCATTAAACCAACCCGCCACCGTTCCAGTCGTTGGCACTTGTAAGGCTCCTGATGGATCTAGTCCCAGAGTCACCAATTTTGCGCTGACATATATTGCCGGAATTGAAATGCTCACAGGGGCCGATCTGACTAAATATTTGGGTAGCGCCCTTTGTGACTTCAAGAATTCACCCTCCCCGGTCGCAACAAAACCCTTTGGCTTAACTGGAATTTGAGGTGGCGACAAAACTTGAGGTGTGGGAGTTGGCGTGGGAGTTGGCGTGGGAGTTGGCGTGGGAGTTGGTGTGGGAGTTGGTGTGGGAGTTGGTGTGGGAGTTGGTGTGGGAGTTGGTGTGGGAGTTGGTGTGGGAGTTGGTGTGGGAGTTGGTGTGGGAGTTGGTGTGGGTGAAC
>CAIYQS010000006.1 GCA_903928395.1 uncultured Actinomycetes bacterium
AAACCAATAAGACGAACTTCCGAGGCTCGGATTCGATCGTTGATTCTTTGTTCGGCGCTGATAACTCTTCCTCTCTAGAAAATAACGTTTACAAGAGGGATAAGTCGCGCAAAAATAAACCCACCATTTTGGTGAGTAAGTTCTTGACCAACCAGTCGAAACCAGTGAGGTGGGAGCGACAAACTCCACTTGATGGGCGTAAAGATACCTCCTCGGCCCTTAAAGCATGAAATCGGGCCCTTTTAACCCCCTACAGCATGAACCCCGCCATCTACATGGATGATTTCTCCCGTGGTCTTGGGAAACCAATCAGAAAGTAGCGCTACTGCGCCTCGGGCGGAAGGTTCGGGATCTGTGAAATCCCAACTCAATGGTGATCTGGCATTCCAGACATTTTGATACTCTTCAAACCCAGGAATCGACTTAGCGGCGATCGTTGCCAATGGCCCGGCTGCAATCAAATTGACGCGAACATTCTCGTGACCAAGATCCCGAGCCAAGTAGCGATTGCACGATTCCAGCCCCGCTTTTGCAACACCCATCCAGTCATATTTTGGCCAGGCAACCGTTGCATCAAAGGTAAGTCCAACAATGCTGGCGCCAGACTTTGGGTAGAGCTCTCGGACCGCGATAGCGAGCGATTTGTACGAAAAAGTAGAGGTGTGGATCGCAATCGCGACATCTTCCCATTCAGTGTTAAGAAAATTTCCTCCAAGTGCAGCTTGTGGCGCAAATCCAATGGAGTGAACAACTCCGTCAAGATGAGGAACATACTTTTTAACTTCGGCGGGTAAAGCAGCCAAGTGCTCGGTATTAGTCACGTCTAGTTCGATAACAGGTGCTGGAAAGGGCAACCGAGCAGCAATGCGCGTAGTTAAACTCAAACCACGACCAAATCCCGTTAAGACGACATTCGCTCCTTCTTGTTGGGCGAGCTTGGCGATATGAAAGGCAATTGAGCCATCAGTTAAAACTCCTGTCACCAAAATGTTCTTGCCGGTTAATAGCGCCATTAGTGACCCATCCCCATTCCTCCGTCGACCGGAATTACAGCACCAGTTATGTAACTTGCCTCTGGTGAGGCGATAAATTTAACAACTGCAGCCACTTCATCCGGGGAACAGAAACGGCCGAGCGGAATTTGAGCGACATATTTCTCTTTCAAAGTTTCACTGAGCGCAGCCGTCATATCTGTTTCAACAAATCCTGGAGCAATAACATTGAAAGTTAATCCACGCGAACCATATTCGCGCGCGAGAGCGCGAGCCATGCCAATTAGTCCACTTTTCGTTGCAGCGTAATTGACTTGACCAGCAGAACCCAATAGTCCGACGACAGAACCAATGAAAACCACACGACCACTGCGTTTTTTCATCATGGGCACGATTGCCTTTTGAGCGGTCCTAAATGCGCCGGTCAGGTTTGTATCGACGACACTCATGAAATCTTCTTCGCTCATCCGCATCGTAAGTCCATCACGTGTGATTCCGGCATTAGCAATAAGTACATCTACCGATCCATATTTCGACTCGATCTCAGCAAATGCTGCATTCACGCTCTCCTGGCTTGTGACATCCATCAAAACACCAACTAGCCCTTCGGGCGCAACGCCAGAGCGATACGACACTATGACCAAATCACCACTTGCGGCGAAAGTTCGCGCGATAGCAAGTCCGATACCTCGATTTCCGCCAGTTACAAAGACGATTCGAGGGCCATTGGGAGATTGCGTCATAGGAGCAGATTAGCCATTACTCATGAGAACATAAAAGAGGCGCGATGGTTGACCCAGGCTTAGGATTTGGGTATGCCAAGGTTTACTTCTACGCGAAAGAACCATAACCTGAATGATCGCACCCCCAAAAAGGCTACCGCGATCGTCATCACGAATGCGCAAGAGGCCCTTTCATTTGAGCAGCGTGGACGCGCTCGCCGCTATTTTGTATCGATGATGATACGAACGGCATGTTTCATCGCAACAATCTTTCTACCGAGCCCCTATCGCTGGTTTGCGATGGGTGGAGCGCTCGTTCTCCCGTATGTGGCCGTGGTCTTCGCCAACGCTGGGCGAGAAAATACCACTGAAATGAACGCAATTATTTATGATCAGAAAAAACAAATTAGCGGTAATTAGAACGCAGTAGCTAAAACCTGTCGTTGATAAAGGTCATAATAAAGCCCGCCTAAACCGACCAGAAACTCGTGAGTGCCGCGCTCAACAACTCGACCACTTTCAAGCACTAAAATTTGATCTGCTTTTTGGATCGTTGAAAGCCGGTGTGCAATCACAATGCTCGTTCTGCCCACAAGAGCAACTTCCAGTGCAGCTTGAACTAGCGCCTCATTTTCAGAATCTAGGTGTGCAGTCGCCTCATCAAGTATCACAATGCTCGGGGCTTTCAGAAGAAGTCGTGCTATCGCCAAGCGCTGCTTCTCACCGCCGCTTAACCGATGGCCGCGCTCCCCGACCACCGTATCCAGACCATTAGGTAATGATGCAATAAAACTCCAAATTTGAGCCGCTTCGCACGCCGCAATAATCTCTTCAAGAGTTGCTCCTGGCTTTGCGTAGCGCAAATTCGCCTCTATGGTGTCATGGAACATGTGAGAGTCTTGCGTGACAACGCCAATTTCATTACGCAAAGAAGCAAGAGTGATTTCGCGAATATCAACACCGTCGACTTTGATGCTCCCTTGAGTCACATCATAAAGCCGAGGTACCAACCCTGAAATTGTGCTCTTGCCAGCTCCCGATGGCCCAACAATTGCTGTAAAAGAGCCGGGTTCACAGTAAAAAGAGATATCTTGAAGGACAATTCCAGAGTCAACCATCTCTTTCTTTGCTGCGAGTTCCAGGGAAGCTAATGAGATTTCACTCGCCTTGGGATAAGCAAATTGCACATGATCGAAGGCAATTGAAGGGTTTTTTGAGGACACAGGTAGAGCGCCCGATTCATCATGAACCATAGGTTCTAGATCCAATACTTCAAAAACTCGCTCAAAAGATACGAGTGCGGTCATTACATCGACTCGCACATTTGAAAGGGAGGTTAGTGGTCCATAGAGCCGAGCGAGCAGGGTCGTAATAGCAAGCAATGACCCCACTGTTATCGCGCCAGAGATAGCGAGATGGCCACCGATTCCATATGCCAAGGCCGAAGCGACCGCGGCGATAGTGGTTATGGTCATAAAGAAGATTCGGTTGAGCATCGCAGTTTGAATTCCGATATCTGCAACTCGTCGTGCTTTTAGCCGAAAACTTTCGCGCTCAGTTTCGGGTTTTCCGTAGAGTGTCACCAACAATGCACCAGAAACATTAAATCGTTCGGTCATAGTTGATGCCATTTCGGCATTGAGATTAAAGGAAGCAAGAGTCAAGCGTTGGATCTTCTTCCCGACCCATTTGGTGGGGATGAGAAAAAGTGGAAGAAGCGCCAAGGAGGCAACTGTGATCTGCCAAGAGAGGGTGATCATGGCTGCTGCGACGAGGGTTAAGGTCAAAATATTACTTAGAATTCCTGAAAGCGTATCTGTGAAAGCGTTTTGCGCACCCATCACATCTGAATTAATCCGCGAAATCAACGCTCCAGTTTGAGTGCGGGTAAAAAAGGCAATCGACTGCTTTTGAATGTGTGCGAACACTTGCGTGCGCATTTCATAGATTAACCCCTCCCCGATTCGCGATGAAAACCAACGCGAGGCAAGGTTAACGGCGGTATCGACCAAGGCGATGACACCTACGATCAAGGCGAGGGTGGTAACCACTCGACCATCTTTAGGGATAACACCTTTGTCGATGAGATTTTTAAGCAAGAGCGGTGAAGCTACAGTCAAGAAAGAATCTGCAATAATCGTTAAGAGAAATAAGAAAAGGTAAAGTTTAAATGGCTTCGCAAATTCAAGAATTCGAGGGATAGTCCCGGACTTAAGTTTCAAATCCTTGACTGCTGGATCACGAGTAAGCGAACGCATCGCAGAGCGCGCACTCATACCACTACGTGATGCCATAGACATATGTAATCCTTAAGAAAAGTTAAACAGTAAACCCAATAGCGCGAAGTTGTTCGCGACCATCATCGGTGATTTTATTTGGACCCCAAGGAGGCATCCACACCCAATTAATTATGACATCGGAAGTGAGATCTGCGAGAACTTGTCGTGCCTGGTCTTCAATAACATCTTGCAGTGGACAAGCTGCCGAGGTTAGAGTCATTTGCAAGACCGCAATGTTCCCTTCTTCAACACTCATGTCGTACACCAGTCCAAGATCAACCACATTGATGCCCAGCTCAGGATCAATGACGTCTTTCAATGCTTCAGTTACTTCATCTAGTGATGCCATTTGCTGACTCATAGTCTTGCTCCATTCTGAATTGCTGCGTCTTTGAATGCCATCCAACTCAATAGCGCACACTTTACCCGTGCGGGGAATTTTGAGACGCCCGCTAGCGCGATAGCGTCCTCGAGCACGTCTTCATCTCCTTTTATAGTGCCTTTGCTCTGCATTAACTCCGTGAACTGAGCTAGTGCAATGTGTGCCTCTGGAACCGACTTTCCAGACACCAAATCGCTCATAATGGATGCACTGGCCTGGGAAATCGAACAACCAACCCCATTCCAGACTAAATCTTGAATTGTGTCGTCCTTTATTTTTAAACTCAAAGTGATTTCATCGCCACAGTTGGGGTTCACGTGATGCACTTGAAAATTCCCCGAAGGAACTCCTTTGTGATGGGGCTTCTTGTAGTGATCCAGAATTACTTCTTGATAGAGCGAATCAAGTTCCATTAGCGGTTCCTAAAGTAATCGCGGGCGCCATTCACGGATTCTAAAAATATATCGATATCCGCCATCTCGTTATAGAGATAAAAGGAAGCACGAGTTGTTCCCGTTAGTCCAAGTTTGCGAATCAACGGCCAGGCACAGTGGTGACCGGTTCGAACTGCAACTCCATATTGGTCCATTACCTGACCAACGTCATGAGGGTGTAGCCCGTCAATGACAAACGAGATGACTCCCCCGCGAGCATCGATGCCTTGTGGACCAACTACCGTGACGCCTTCAATTTCTTTTAATCCCTGCAAGGCATAAGCAGTGAGTTCCATTTCCCAACTGTGAATTTTGGGTAAGCCAACCTCAGACAAATATTCGAGCGCGGCTGCTAAACCCACCGCTTGCGCCATATTTGGAACACCTGCTTCAAACTTTTTAGGAGCATCTGCCCAGGTCGCACCTGTCATCGTCACCGTTTCGATCATCGATCCCCCGTAAAGAAAAGGTTCCATCTGATCGAGCAAGTGTGCCTTCCCCCACAGGACGCCAACTCCTGTAGGGCCGAGGGCCTTATGCCCAGAAAAAACTAGAAAATCGATATCAAGGGCGGCGATATCTATCGGTTGATGGGGTACGGATTGGCATCCATCTAGAACAAAAACTGCTCCAACTTCATGCGCAGCGGCGATGATAGGACCGATATCGGGAGCCGAACCGAGCACATTCGACAGATGAGTGATTGCTACAACCTTACATTTGGGGGTAATTATTTGATCAATTTTTGTAAGGTCCAATGAACCATCGGGATTCATTTCAAACCATTTAAGGACCGCTCCAGTACGTTTAGCCAATTGCTGCCATGGGAGCAAATTTGCATGGTGTTCGAGTTCAGAGACCACCAACTCATCCCCCGGTTTAATTCCTAGCGCACCCGCGCTCCGCTCAAATGAGACAGCGAGCAAATTAAGACTTTCCGTTGCACTCTTGGTGAAAATTATTTCAGATGTGGAAACCGCTAAAAAAGCGGCGACCCGAGCTCTCGCTCCTTCGTACGCTTCGCTAGCTAATTCGGCCAAGTAATAACTCCCACGATGAACGGCCGCATTGTGCTTGCTATAAAACTCGCGCTCTGCGTCCATTACCTGAATGGGCTTCTGACTTGTTGCCCCACTATCTAAAAAGACAAGCCGCTTTCCACCACGCATCTCCTCTTGAAAGATGGGGAAATCGCGTTTAATCCGTGTGACATTAAAGGGAGATGTCATTTTCAGGCGGTTACGTACTCCGCGTATCCATTCTCCTCGAGCTTCGTCGCAAGCTCCGGCCCGCCCTCTTCCACGATACGACCGCCAGCAAAGACGTGCACAAAATCTGGCTTGATGTATCGAAGGATTCGGGTGTAGTGAGTAATCAACATAATGCCAAGATCTTGATTGGTCTTCACCCTGTTCACGCCCTCGGACACAATTCGCAGTGCATCGACATCTAAACCGGAATCGGTTTCATCGAGAATTGCAATCTTTGGCTTTAGTAGTTCCATCTGCAAGATCTCGTGGCGCTTCTTTTCTCCTCCTGAAAAACCTTCATTAACATTTCTCTCGGAGAAAGCCGGATCCATCGAGAGTTGGGACATAGCTTCTTTAACTTCACCCACCCACGTACGAACTTTTGGGGCTTCTCCACGAATTGCAGTAACCGCAGTTCTCAAGAAGTTGGAGACTGAGACTCCTGGAACCTCAACTGGATATTGCATGGCAAGAAACAAGCCGGCTTTTGCTCGCTCGTCAACAGTCATATCAAGAACATCTGCGCCATCAAGCGTCACGGAACCAGAGGTGATCGTGTATTTAGGGTGACCCGCGATTGAGTAAGCCAAGGTGGATTTGCCTGAACCGTTGGGACCCATGATGGCATGAGTTTCACCCGAATTAATGGTGAGGTCAACACCACGCAGAATTTCCTTTGCGCCCTCTTCTGTGACAACTGAGACATGCAGTCCCTTGATCTCTAATGTACTCATTTATATCTCCTTCTTAGCTTGACCAATGGTGACTGAATTTCCGTGGCGTTCCACGACAAAAGTTTCAATAGGTTCGGTGGCAGGGAGCGTTAACGCTTTGCCAGTTCGCAGATCGAAATCTGCGCCGTGCAACCAGCATTCAATTGTGAACCCCTTAATTTCTCCATCAGAGAGTTCTGCATGCGCGTGGGAGCAGATATTTCCGACAGCGAAAACCTCATCACCTACTCGAGCAACACAAACTTGTTTGCCCTCGACTTCAATGGCGACAGGCTCTCCTTCTGTGAGGGAATCAAATTCGATTGTTGTCATGCAATTACTTCTGCAAGTTCATTATCGATTCGTTCCATAATCCGAACTTCAATCGATTCCAAATTCAATTTTGAAACGATTTCGGAGAAGAAGCCACGAATAACCAGGCGACGCGCTTGTTCCGCCGGGATACCTCTGGACATAAGGTAGAAAAGTTGCTCGTCATCAAAGCGACCAGTTGTGCTGGCATGACCGGCCCCGACAATGTCGCCGGTTTCGATTTCCAGATTTGGAACTGAATCAGCACGCGCGCCGTGTGAAAGTAATAAATTCCTATTTAGTTCGTAGGTATCGGTTCCTTGAGCCGCCGCCTTTATAAAGACGTCCCCTATCCAAACCGTTCGAGCTGAGTCTCCATTGAGAGCTCCTTTGTAATTAACCCGTGATTTTGCCCCTGGAACATCATGATCAATATGAACTCGATGTTCTAAGTGCTGGCCGTCTGTCGCAAAATAAAGTCCAAACAATTCTGCAGTGGAACCGGGACCCGTATATTCGACAGTAGGTAAAATCCGAACGAGAGATCCGCCAACAGTGATAACAAATGAAGTAAATGAAGCGTCCCTCGCCACGATGGCGTGATGGCGTGCAACATGAACCGCGCGGCTAGACCACTCCTGGAGCGTGATAAATTTTATGTTAGCTCCAGAAGCGAGATTGAACTCGATTTCTTCGGCAAAAACACCCTCACCGGAATTCTCAATCACGATAATTGCGTGGCTATTTGCTCCAGCATTTATCTGCACCCGAGAAACTTCCGGAGAAAGATCCAAGACTTCACGCTTAAGAAATATAGGTTCACGAATTTCGGCATTTGATTCGATCGTGAGCAACAATAACTTCGAGGCACCTTCTCGAACACGAATGACAATCTGGTCCGATGTTTCGGAGAGCGATGGGAAAGCTTCAGCATCCTCAATTGTGACGGAAACGCCAACTGGAATGTCTAGCGGTTCCAGGGAAATGCGATCTCGCAAACTCACTTGCGGGTCATGTAGCCCAGCGAGGCGGTTCAGTGGAGTAAAACGCCACGGCTCCTCACGACCAGTGGGAGTCATGTAATTAGTTAAGGTAGCAAGAGCCATTATCCAACTGCGCCTTCCATTTGTAGTTCGATCAAGCGATTCAATTCAAGCGCGTATTCCATCGGCAATTCTCTGGCAATCGGCTCAATAAATCCGCGGACAATCATTGCCATCGCTTCATCTTCAGATAAGCCGCGTGACATGAGATAGAAAAGTTGATCATCACTTATTCGAGAGACAGTAGCTTCGTGGCCCATAGAGACATCGTCTTCTCTAATGTCCACATATGGATAGGTATCAGAACGGGAAATATTATCAATCAAGAGGGCATCGCACTTAACTGTTGACTTTGAGTGATGTGCACCAGGTTGAATTTGCACTAATCCGCGATACGAAGTTCGACCGCCACCTCTAGCAACTGACTTGGAGATGATGGTCGAAGATGTATGAGGAGCCGCGTGTACCATCTTTGCTCCGGCGTCTTGATGTTGGCCTTCTCCGGCAAATGCAATCGAAAGCGTTTCGCCCTTAGCGTGCTCCCCCATGAGGAAGACGGCTGGATATTTCATGGTTACTTTAGAACCGATATTTCCGTCAATCCACTCCATGGTTGCACCTTCGGCACATGTGGCACGCTTGGTGACCAAGTTGTAGACGTTATTAGACCAATTTTGAATTGTTGTGTAACGGACCCGAGCATTCTTCTTTACGATGATTTCAACAACCGCAGAGTGAAGCGAATCTGATGAATAGATCGGTGCGGTGCATCCTTCTACGTAATGGACGTATGAACCTTCATCAGCAATGATTAAAGTCCGTTCGAATTGCCCCATGTTTTCGGTGTTAATCCGGAAGTAAGCTTGTAATGGAATATCTACCTGCACTCCCTTTGGGACATAAATAAACGAACCCCCAGACCAAACAGAGGTGTTGAGGGCTGCAAATTTATTGTCACCAACTGGAATAACGGTTCCGAAATATTCTTTGAAGAGCTCTTCGTGTTGGCGCAATCCAGAATCGGTATCAACAAAAATGACACCCAACTTCTCGAGATCTTCGCGAATCGAGTGATAAACCACCTCTGATTCGTATTGCGCAGCTACACCGGCAACGAGACGATTCTTCTCGGCATCGGGGATGCCCAGTCGATCGTAGGTATTTCGAATATCTTCCGGCAATTCTTCCCATGAAGTTGCTTGCTTCTCAGTGGAACGCACAAAGTACTTAATTGTGTCAAAGAAAATTCCCGAGAGATCGGAACCCCAGGAGGGCATCGGCTTCTTTTCAAATAAACTTAAACCTTTAAGGCGGAGATCTAGCATCCATTGCGGTTCAGATTTCTTCGCAGAAATATCTCGAACCACGGCTTCGTCGAGCCCGCGCTTAACATTTGTGCCAGCAACATCTGAATCTGACCAACCATATTCATAAGTACCTATTCCATCGAGCTCTGGATGCAGAATTGTTTCGCTCATGCGCGTACTCCCTTATGGCTTGTTGAGGTTGGGCTTGTTGAAATGGTGGTGGTTGACATGTTGCTTGCTGGGATTGAACTTGCGGGAATAAAAGTGGTGCAAATTCCGTCACCTTGGGCAATGGTTGCTAGACGTTGAACGTGAGTGCCTAGCACGCGTGAAAATGCTTCGGTTTCGGCCTCACACAATTGTGGAAACTCTGAAGCCACATGTGCAATCGGACAATGGTGCTGGCAAAGTTGAACTCCATGGCTCGTCGTTTTGCTTTCGGCGGCGTAGCCCTCGGAAGTCAAGAAATCTGCAAGGGCTTCAACTTTCTTAGAAGGTTTACTTGAACGACTTATCGCCTTACCAACAACACGTTCAATTTCGATTGCTCTGCTTTCGGCAAATTCGAGAACCAAATTTCGTTCCGTGAGGGTAGACATAAAACGTAGAGCTGAAACCGCAAGGTCATCGTAGGAGTGCTCAAATTTTTCTCGCCCTAAATCAGTGATTACAAATACCTTGGTGGGTCTGCCTCGGCCACGCAATGAACTTGCTGCCCTGTGGGGTTCGCGAGCCTCCAGAAGTCCGGACTCGACCAAAAGGTCCAGATGACGGCGTATTCCGGCGGGAGTTAGTTTTAACCTTTGCGCGAGTTCAACAGCGCTCTGCGGACCATTTTCGAGGATCGTTCGAGCCACCTGATCTCGCGTCTTATCCTCGCCCTTTTTCACAACAATAGTGTTGCGT
>CAIYQS010000007.1 GCA_903928395.1 uncultured Actinomycetes bacterium
AGAACAAATGTGGTCCAAAAATCTCTTTATTCAGATCTGCTAGATGATGCCTTAGCTAGATATAGAAACAGGAGCATCGAAACCGCTCAACTCATCGAAGAGTTGATCGAAATGGCTAAGAAGCTCAACGCCCAAATTAAGGCAGGTAATCCGGACGGGCTCAACGATTACGAAATTGCTTTTTATGATGCTCTAGAAGTGAATCAAGCTGCAGTCCGTGAGATGGAACATGCGATTTTGGTCCAATTAGCCCAAGAATTGACCAAAAAGGTTAAGGAGAATATCAAGGTTGATTGGTCAGTCCGTGAGTCGACACAAGCCGCACTCAGAATTTTAGTGCGCGATCTACTTGATAAATATGGCTATCCACCCGACTTTTCCCGACAGGCAGTTGAAATTGTTATGCGTCAGGCAGAGTCACTAACGGAGGAATGGCTCCGGGAGGTACTCTAACCGGGGGGACACCGTCAAGCACGGGGTCAATTTTCAATCGTGTAACTAGTAGGCTTTACCTGAGTTCGGAAGCTATCAAATTAATACTTGGCCAAATGAAGAAAAGTGAAAACGATGCAATTTTACGGGAGTAGCTGAAATCGAATGCCAACATTTCGACCTTTGCACTGCCAGTAGGATTTTGCAATCGCTGAACTTTCTATATCTCACGTATTAAGCCAGCGAGGTAGTAACAAGTTATTGGTGGTTACAAAATTGTAGCTTGGTTCAATCGTTCTTTGAAATAAGCCAATCTTCAAGAAAATCTGTTAAAGCCTATGGCAAGCTGATGATGCCGATTTTATTCATCATCGCTTTGTTGATCTGCGAAAATTCGTCTCCAAGATCAGGGCGGGGGAGAAACGCTCCTTCTATGTTGGTTGTAGTCAAACCACTCTGCATTACAGCAATACCTAAAAACGGTAATGTCTCCCACCTAAGTGATAATTGTGCTAGTGCTCCCAACCAGACATCTCTCGATCGCATCCAAGACCAAGAGAGTCTGCTCAAATCAATCACGAGAATAGTATTTTCGCTCCAGCTGCCTCTGTTGGCCTGTTTGGCTTTTATGTCCGCAACCTTGGGGATTTGGGATTCGATTTCGTTCATCAAGTTTGTTAAAAGGGGTCCGTGACTTACCTGAACAACATTGTCATCCCCATTTATGATCTTTCGGAAGGTAATACTGCCTGAAATTTCATTTATTGGGACTTTGATAACGGAACGAACTGGATCCGTATGCAATTCTCGTGCCAACGTTATCGTCCTATTAGTGATATCAAGTCGACAACTTGCCTTAATTTCCAACAACCTTTCCTCTGTTTCGATCTCTATTCGAATTGGCAGATTCTCTAATGCGCACTGCACTTCTTTAACCAATAATTTCAAATCATCTTTGATTCGTGCTGTGATTTCTAAGTAGAGTGGCATGTCCGGATTTTCTATTTTAAAATCTGGCTCTCCTTCTCCTCCAAATTCGAAGGAGATGCCATTCCAAATGAGATTTGCTGCTACTAACAGTTCTATTCGGAGATTTAATACATTTTCTTCAACGATGTCATTTTTGAAATCTCTACGCTTACGATTGAGTCTATTCGGCGGCGGCGTGCTGGTATCGAGGGTTGAACAAATCGATTCGAGGGGACTTAAAATGCTGGTAGGTGGAACCTTTTCGTTAAGGCACTCAACCCACGGGTGGAATTCGGAGGCACCCTCGAGCCAACTCCGAAGAGAGGGGAATGGTTGAGTCAATTGAGTTTGTGAAGTATTGAAAACTGTGGGTTCGGTTGCGCTCATTTGCCAATTATCGATGCGTTTTGTGAAGATGAAGCAAATAAATAAAGTTTATTTCTTCGAAATCAAATTGGCTCCTATCTTCACGAGCCGACATAAGAAAACATGTCAACTTGCGCCTTAAGGCTACCTAACACTCCTCAACACCGCAGTCACCTTCCCCAAAATCTCCGCATCATCTGCAGGAATCGGGGCGTAATTTTCATTGGCGGGTAGGAGCCAGTAGTGGCCGTCTTTTTTGGAGAGTGTTTTGACGGTGGCTTCACCATCAATCATGGCAGCGACGATCTCGCCCTTTTCGGCGTTCTTCTGGGAGCGGATCACCACGTAATCGCCATCGCAGATTGCCACATCGATCATCGAATCGCCTACGACTTTAAGTAGGAAGAGCTCGCCTTGTCCGACTAAGGACTCGGGGAGTGGGAAGACTTCTTCGACGTTCTGTTCGGCGAGGATCGGTCCACCGGCAGCGATTCGGCCTACCAGCGGGATGTTTACGGTCTTTTCGGGCTTGATGGAATCGGCATCGCCCGGATCAGTGATTTCAAAGGCACGGCCCTTGGAGGCG
>CAIYQS010000008.1 GCA_903928395.1 uncultured Actinomycetes bacterium
CGAGCGCGGGATATCGAACTTTCTGATGACGAACAGAGGAAACTAGCATTCCCGATTCAAGACACTCGTGGAGGTTTTGAAAAGTACAGTTTTGGATTAGGCGAACACGGGTCGAAGTTACTAAAAGATGATTTGTCGGGTTTTCAACCTTCTTCTCGTTGATGGCATGGGCAATGACGTCATTGAGAAATACGGTTCACAATTTCCAGCAATTGCTGCAATGAATCGCAATCAAGTTTTGAATTCAACTTTTCCTTCAACAACTGCCACAGCCCTTACATCACTTGCCACCGGAGTTTTGCCCGGTATTCATGGAATGCTCGGTTACACCATTCGCGTTCCAAGAAGCGGTGAACCTGGCAGATTACTTAATGCACTCAAATGGGATGAGCGCGTAGACCCAGCCACATGGCAATCACATCCGACGTTGTATGAACGAGCAATTGAAAATGGAATCACAAGTTCTTATATCGCCGCTAAGCGCTATGAAGGCACGGGATTCTCGCGAGCAACGCTTCGAGGCGCGCAGTACCTTGGAGCTAATCACAGCGATGACATGGTGAAGTATGCAAAACAAGCCCTGACTGCCGCAAAATCGTTTGCCTATCTTTACGTTAATAACCTCGACAACGCTGGTCACAATGATGGCGTTGGCTCTGACAAATGGCTTGATGCGCTCGCTTTCGTTGATGACTTAATTTCACAATTAATTGCGGTGCTTCCTTCCGGAACAACGCTTTTCGTCACCGCCGATCATGGCATGGTGAATGTTGAAGAAAAGTTAGTTTTAGGTAAAGAAAATACTTTGATGGATGACGTCACTCTGCTCGGGGGAGAACCTAGAGCTCGACACATTTATGTTCGCGATGGCGCACTTGAAGATGTTAAATCACGATGGAGTTCTGAGTTGAAAGAGAAAGTGGATATCTACACGAAGGAATCAATTGCCTCACTCATTGGCGGGGAAGTTCTGCTGGACGCCAACGAACGATTGGGCGACCTCATCGTTGTACCCAAGGGTGGGTTGATCCTGATCGACCCGGCAAGGGAAGCCCAAGAAGGAAAAATGATTGGTCATCACGGTGGAACAACACGTATTGAAGTAGATATTCCGCTGCTTCAATCAGAACTGTAGCTGAGAATCTAATTAAAGGTCAAAAGTGGCATAATATGGCTCTGTGTTTGGCCAGAGAAGAAGTTGGGGAGAAAATGCGATTACGTAGTTGGGTGTCGATTCTCGGCGTGCTCGCATTAATTTTCACTGGAATTCCAGCACTGGCTCACGCCGATTTCATCCCGAGTACCCGCATTGACTGGATAGGCGCCAGCATGAGCTCGAGCCAAGGTATTAGCGTCTCCATAACCCCATTGCAAGATAACGGGGAAAGTGGATGGAGTTATTTCTCAAATCCTTGCGGTCCCGGCACTGTTGGAAGTGCCATGTGCTTCGGCCTTGGAATTGATTCTAATCACTGGGCAAATTTTCGGCTCGAACTTCCAAATGCACCCACCGGCCAGTTTTACATTCCGACTCCAGGGTCAACTTGCCAATTTTCAAGTCCAAATACATTTTCTGATCCCAATTCAAGCAAACTGTTATGTAGTAGATCGATGGGAGATTTTTCCCTGGGCACAAAATACGATTTCTATATAGCACCATTTTCTGGAGTGTCTGGTGACTCAAGACAATGGTGGACTGCTGGCTACATAAATGAAAGCTCGAATGAAACAGTAGACCTTGCTCATTTCGTATTTGAATATTCGCCAATTGTAGAACAGACGATGCGCAACTTTTCTCTCAGCGATCAGATGAATGCCACTAACGGAACTGCGGTTGCGGATTGTACAAATTTAAATGGGGTTGCTGGAATATTTGGTACGCCAAAAAACATCCCTGCCGTTGTGGTGCCTTCCCAAGGTCCAAATATTTCTACGATGAGTGCACTGCCAAATATAGTTTTCACAAAAGTTGTTTCGAATTGTTCTAATTCCGTCGATTCGAGAAGCGCCGATGGAAGTGTGCAAATTAGTTTGGGCGTTCAATCTGCAGCAAGTGATGCAACGCCGTCTGCCACGCCAAGCATTGGGAATAGTTCAACGCCTATCACAGGAAACTTGGTACGCCCTAGTCAGGGTGGGGCATTAGCCCGCACTACATGTCCAAAAAATAAATATCTAGTTGGAATATCGATTTCTAACACAATTGGTACAACTACCTTTAACTTTGTTCAGCACCTTCAATACTTCTGTTCATCATTAGATCCAGAACCTTCCAATTTTAAGACTTCAAGCAATGTCGTCACTTTTGTAAGTCAAGGGCCAGGAAATCAATCAGTAAATACTATTTTTTGTCCCCAAGGATCTGCTGCGGCAGACTTAGTATTAGCCACTGGCGCATATGTTAAAGATATAAGTCTCTCTTGCTACAACCCAACTACGCACTTCACCACTCTTTCATCCCTAGTCGGGGCTGGCGTAGGACTACCAATTGACTCTGCAACAAAATGTCCACCAGTGAATGGCACTCCAACTTTGATTACGGGTGTAGATGGATATGCAGCAGCTGGAATAGACGCGATTCAAGCAATTTGTGGCATCTATTCAGCCACAACCAACGCCACAAGTTCCCCTACTCCCATTGCATCCTCGACCCCCGTACCGACTAATTCCAATGCAAAAACATCAAATTTATTGCTGAGCTTCCTTCCAAAATCAGGCCAGAACGACAATACCGTTCCGGTAGGCGTTCAATTATCAACTTCTAAAATAAAAGCAACCGGATTAAGCGCTAAGGGTTCATTGGGAATGAGCACAAGTGCCCTAGGTTTCCTTAGTGATGAAAATTTCAACGCAAACCACTACCTATCTTTTAAGATAACACCTCAAACCGGAATGGCAATCAAGTTGTCTCGTATCGAATATTCAAGTTGCAGTTACTTAGTTCCAGATGGACAGAATAAGACAGGGTTAAGCGCGAGTACGTCAGCAATATTCTCAAGTATAGATAATTTTAAGAGTCCATTTGCGATGTCAGCCCCCTTGCAACCAGAAAATCTCACTCAAAATATTGTGTACCAAGACTTTTCGTCTCAAATTACCTCAGAAACTGAATTGAGGATTCATTTTTGGGGCGCGGTTGGGAGAAACTGGAATGACCTATGCGGATCAACCCGTGGTTCAGGTCTGCAGATTTTTGGTGACATAAATCAGATGCCCACACCTCCGAACCATCCAACCTTTAATTATGCAAGCAATACCTTGAATATTTCAGTAGAAGTTCCAAATCTCATTAAAGACGGAATTAAAGGTGTCTACTTAGTTGCACCGTTGCTTGGTTTCTCTTCTGATTCGCCACTTCAAGGTGTGATCACTGGGACAAAGGCGTTATTTAGCATCCCAACAGACAGCTCAAGTAGAGGCACTTCCGTCCCGGTTCAAATTTATTCTGAAACCACGAACACGCAGTCTGCGCCTCTTACAACGAATATTTCAATTCCTTCGGTCACCACACCTTCGGCGAAACCAACGCCGATTTCAAAACCCGGCACCAAAAAATCAGTTTCAAAATCAACCCCTAAAGCAACAAGCGACCCAAATCAAGCCTCAGTTCCCGAAGCTCCAACTAACCCTGGATATGACTTGGTTGGCGACAAAGTGATAGTTACTGTCGATCTTTTGCAAACACCTGGTGCTGTGGCGAAGAGCGCTTTCCTTGTTGCCCCTCAAATAGGCATTAGTGCAAACCATCCTCTGGCTGGAAAGATTTCTGGAAACCAAGCACACTTCTCAATCAAGGCTACTTCTTCTATGGCTGGTAAAACCGCAAATATTTCTGTGTATCTGACCAATGCAGCCGGGCGCTCACCATCGCTAGCTGGTCAAGTAACAGCACCACCAGTTCTTCCAGACACCGGTTCGGTCAAAGCACCCGCAAAAAAGCCAGTTGTTAAGAGCAAGACCGCCTCTTGTAAAAAAGGTGCAATAAAGAGAATCTTTACGGGTAGCACCTGCCCACCTGGCTGGTTGAAGGCATAGACGGTCAACCAGCGAGCCTAAAGTTCTATTCTTCTAAGAATCCTGCCAAGATTCAGCCATGGAGCGTTTACGAGCGGGGGATCCCGAACAAATCGGGCCTTGGCAAATCGTAAATCGTCTCGGTTCAGGTGGAATGGGTCTCGTATACCTGGGAACAAATGGAACGAGAGCTGCTGCAATCAAAGTGGTGCGGAACCACTTGCTTGAAGACCCAACTTCACGCACACGACTTGCCCGCGAGGTAGAAAGTCTTAAAAAGGCGAAGAGTAGTTTTATTGCAGAAATTGTCGGGTCCGATGTTGCAGGATCTCCTGCGTGGATTGCGACGAAATTTGTTGATGGACCGAGCCTCAAAACGCTTATAGATAACGAAGGGCCAATGGACGAGGCTCATTGGATTTTTCTTGCTCAAGGTCTTGCTGAAGCACTGAGCGCGGTTCACAAAGCAGGAATCATTCATCGCGATGTGAAACCAAGCAATATTTTGATGTCCGCAGACGGACCAAAACTAATTGATTTTGGAATTTCATTTTCAAATGAAGCAACATCCCTTACGCGGACCGGACTCGTTGCAGGAACTCCCGCATGGCTTGCTCCTGAACAATTTGAAAATCGCGAGATGACGGATGCGATTGATAATTTTGCATTGGGTTCCGTTTTATTTTTTGCGGCAACCGGAGCCGCTCCTTGGGGGAGTGACGATTCATCTGTTGCTCAAGTAATGCGTCGAATTCTCTCCGACGACCCAGATTTGAAGAAGCTTTCACAGATTCAGAAATCGATTATTTCTAAGTTGCTTGAAAAGGACCCGAAAAAGCGGCTTACTGCTTCATCAACCATCGATTTGCTTGGGATTAAGGAAGCAAAGAAACTAAAGGTTGAAACCCCCAAGATTGAAAGAATCGAAGAAGTCACACCTAAACCAAATAAGAAAAAGTTTTTGATTCGGGCAGCTCTGGGAAGCGCTTTTGTTGCTGTTGTCGCTTTTGCATTCTTAAGTCACGGAACATCAAAAAGCACCGATAAAGTGGTTACTAATAGTACAAAAACAACTGCAGCGGAAATTAAATGGTCTGGCAAATTCCTGGGAGATTCGACTTCTCAAACTGGCAAGGGGAATACCTACAAGCTGTACGTGTGCGATCAAGGAATTTCTGCTGGTTCATTGCAAATATCAGGGGGCAGCACTTCAGCCACTTCCAAACCAACAGTCAACGTAATTAATTCAGACCCCACGTGTGGTTCTGGTTTTGACACAATCTTTGTTAAAGGAATTGTTCCAGACTCTGGTTCTGCTACTTATTCGCTTACCGGAAAAACTTCAACTGGCCAAGCTGTTAGTTACGAGTACAGCGTCTCTAAAGTCTAATTAGCGACGATTGCGCTTTACAAGTACGCCAGATGAAATCGTAAATATTAAACAGAACGCGGCCATATAAGTCAGTGAATTCGTCACGGTGCTAGCTGAGTGAGCCCAAATTTGTTTTGAATGTTTATCACTAACCATTGCAATGCCAACTATATTTGTAGAAGCAGACAGGCCGTTAGTGGCCCAATAGCTCGGCACTAAATTGGCGACAAACTGCAAAATCGAACTAGACGTAATTGGAAGCGCACCTGAAAGTATCACTTCGGCCATGGTTGCACCGACGAGTACTGGCATTGCTTGTTCTGGCGATGAGAGAACGCTTGAAAGCAAAATTCCCAAAGTCAGTGATGTTAACGTAAGCAAAATACAAAGCGCAGTAATCTCCAAGCGCGAATTGTTTATCAAAACTCCTGAAGGTGACAAGGGTTTGTTGAAAAGAACGATTGATGTAAAAATAAGCGCTTGAAAAGAAGTTATTAAACCTAAGACAATTATTTTGGATAGCAAGTAAGCCCTCGCATGAACCCCTGCGGCCTGTTCTCTCTTGCGAATTGCGCTCTCTTTCACAATCTCTTGTATTGCAGTTGAAAGTCCAATAAAAACTGATCCCAGAATGAGAACCAGGATGGTCCCGCGTGCATCCGAGTTGAAGAAAAATCCATATTTATTTTTGTGGCCAGGTCCGAAACCTTGAGTTCCGCCACTGAAATAGCAAAGTAGTCCGGTAAGAATCGGGATCGCGAGTAGCAGGGTTGAGTAATAACGATCTGCTGAGATGACGCGTAGGTATCTGCGGGAGAGAGTTAAGGTCTGTCGAAGCCAGGACCTATGGGAATTTTCACCATGGTCTGTATGAGAATTTTGCACTTTGTCGGCATTAAGTCTTGGTTGAGCAAGTAAAAGCGCCTCAGGTGAGGCTAAGAAGCGGAAAACTTCAGCCCAACTTTCTTTCTTCAAAATTGAAAATACTGTTGAGGCAGGACCGGCATAAGCAACTTTTCCACCCGACGCCATCAATATTACGTTGTCGCAGAAATCCAAATTATCAACGGAGTGAGTAACGAGGGCCACGGTTTGACCTTCATCCGCTAGTTTTCGTAACGTTTCCATGACGTGAGCGTCCAGCCCAGGATCAAGACCTGAAGTTGGTTCATCTAGAACCAATATTTCCGGAGATGTGATGAGTTCCAATCCAATGCTGGCACGTTTCCGTTGCCCTCCGGATAATTTACTTATTAGGAGATTTTGTCGTTCGCTGAGTTCAAGTTTTTCCAGAATTTCATCAACTTTGAGAGTTCTTTCCTCGGCACTCGTATCATTCGATAATCGCAACTCCGCACCGTACGAAAGAGCTTGCCGCGTCGTAAGTTGTGAATGGATGATGTCGGACTGTGGCACGAATCCAATGCGCTGAGATAGCAATTTATGATTTTTTTCCAAGTCCAATTCGTTAATTGTCACGTTTCCAGAAGTTGGACTGATTCGACCGGACAATAAATTAAGCAACGTTGATTTTCCGGCGCCGGACGGTCCAATAATTGCGGTTAGAGTTCGCGGCTCAAGAGTTACACTTATGTCTTGAAGTAAAGCTCGATCCTTAACGAAGAAGGACGCATTATCGATTACAAGAGTTGAACCGGATAGCCCTTCGATCGGCTCCAAGCCGGATTGCGTGTATCGACGCGTGACTGAACCAAATGTTACGAGATCTCCGCCTTTAAGTTGCCTTCGTTTAACCGACTCTCCATTCACAAAAGTTCCATTTGCAGAATTCAAGTCAACAACTTCAAAATCCCCCGAAGAGTTTTGACTGATTTCGGCGTGATATCTCGAGACCGAAAGTGAATCGATTACCCAGTCGTTCTGCTTATCTCTTCCGATTTTAATTCGATTTTGAAGTCGCACTCGACCGGGGTTTGCATCAGAGTCATCCAAGTCTTTTCGAAGTTGTTGCATCTGAATCACCTGAGTGGAACCATGATCAACCACACTCTTTTGAACACTCGTTGTCTGGGAGGTGATCGGAGATAAGAAAATCGCCAAACCATCAGTTCCACCAAGATTTATTTGCATCTGGCCCGTGATTGGTAAGCGTGAAATTTTCTTCTTTTTATAAAAAGTTCCGTTAGAGGAATTTAAATCAACAATTTCCCAGCCCACGGATGTGTATTCAATACGCGCATGAACCCGTGAGATTTTTGTCGTATTAATTCGGATGTCAGCAGTGACATCCCTTCCCAGAGTTTTGGGGGAATCGGAATCAATAACCTCCGAATTGCCATCCCACTCAAGGAGTAATTTCATGACCAAAGGTTGCCACAATAGTTCTCATATTGGGTAGATTTCTAGCTTTATTCGGTTGGTTCGTCTTTCTTTCCACCGAACATGATGTCATCCCATGAAGGTGTTGGAGCGTATATTCCGCCCAAAGCCTGGCCTCCACTTGATTGTGTTGAGATTTAAATGATTCAAAATTGTCGAGATTATTCATGAAATCCTTTTCAACTCGGTTGTTAGGGTGACCTGTACTAGCGCATCCTTTTTCTCATGAATTAATTATCGTCCAACTTAGGGTCAAAGCGATGTAGATGCACTTCCCAGGGTTGGGAGAATGCAACCTAGGTAACCCCAGTAACCTTTTTAGGCTACTGCCTAATTCAATAAACCCTTACCCATCCGTAAGCCCTGGTGTGCTAGTTGGCTCCACGCCACTTAACCCTGGGGGGTTAATTGGTGTGTTAATTACGGTCACAAACCAGCCTAAGCAGAGTGAAAACTAAATCTTGTACTTGTCAGTGGATGGCTTCATAATGAGCGCAAACAGGTTCAAAACTACATATTGATGCACTTGCTAAGTGCCCCGAGTGGGGGTCGAACCCACACTGGGAGGATTTTAAGTCCTCTGCCTCTGCCATTGGGCTATCGGGGCGATCGTGCAATCGCGAAGTGGCGAGTCTACTAGGCGAAGTTGCGTCATAAATACTTCAGTTATTCACTCTATTTAAGAGGAATACCAAATAGCCGCGCTTGCCCTGAGACCATAAAATCACGTCATGGCTGAGATCAACGTACCCCGACGCAACCTTCTCATCGGAGCAGGAGCAAGCACCCTCCTCACCCTCATTCCGTTAAAGGCTTTTGCGCTAGGACCTAC
>CAIYQS010000009.1 GCA_903928395.1 uncultured Actinomycetes bacterium
AGAGCGCGCTCGCGCTTTGGAGTCAGGTGAATACACCCAGGATGAAGTTGCAGCCCCAAAAGCAGCAGCTGCTCCTGTGGCAGCGCCTGCGGTTGCAAGTAAGCCAGCCTCAGTAACAATCGAAGCGAAGCCTGCAGTCGATAACCTCGCTGGAGTCGGTTCTTCGATGGAGCTCTTCGAGAAGATGAGCGGTCAATCATCAGATGCACCACTTTGCATGACCTGCGGAGTGAAGATGCGTATGGCTGGTTCATGCTTCGTCTGCGAAGGTTGCGGCAATACATCTGGATGTTCATGATCCGTCGCTAGGTAGATAGTAAGAAAAGGCCCTGGGAGAAAATTTACCCAGGGCCTTTTCGTTAGTTTAACAATCTCATTGGGTTAAGGCACCGGCGAAGCTTGGATTGATCGCGGCTTCCTGGAATTCCAGCGAGCACGATAATTCACACAGATTTGGACGAGTTATCTATACAAATAATCTAAAGCACTATATCTTTAGTCGTTAATGGAGAGCAGCAGACTGCGATTTAGAAATTCCGTCCTGCATCAGTTGATGAGACAAAAGACTCGGCGGGGATTTTTTCGGGGGAGACGTATGAAGATGGGCAAAGTGTTTAGATTTGCATTCTTTACCGGAGGTATCTTTGCTCTTGTAGGAGTACTTAATTCGACCGCACATGCCTCAACATTTCCTAATTTTCCTGAATTTGGCGGAGAAACAAGGTTGATCACGCAAATTGCTATGAGAAATCCAAATTCCATATACCAACAAAATTTGATCCCCTTGGCGCCGATTAGAGTAGCAAATTTAAATTCAGCTTTAATTCCTACTTTTGGATCCATAACGCCAACTGCCGATGGTTTTACCTTTTCAGTGACGAACTTCGATCCCAATTTCACTTGGAACGTAGTGGCCTCAAATTCGGGGAGAGTTAACATCGATGGCACTGGTCTAGTAACCGTCTCCGGACTCGCTCCAGCTACATCTTCTACTGTCACAGTCACTGCTACTCAAACTGGTTTTACTGATGGAAGCGCAGTTTTGACAAGCATGTCCGCCTTGCCAGCAACGGGAACTACCACCCTTAATTGTCCGGGTGGCGGAACCTACTCTGTTCTAATGCCCGCTGGAATAGTCACCGCAAATTCGAGCTGTGCAGGAAACCTAATCGTGAATCAACAAGTGAAAATAATTAACGACAATGCTTTCAGATTTGACACGTTGCTAACCGGAGTGACTCTTCCAGCTTCTACAACTTATATTGGTGCAACTGCATTTTGGAACACATCGCTAGTCAACGTAACTTTACCTCCAGCGGTTACATCTATTGGCCTTGGCGCCTTTGGCGGAGATAACTATTTAACTACAGTCATACTTGGATCTGGAACTCTTTCGCTTGGAGCAGAATGCTTCGGTGCCGATCCAGTTCTATCATCAGTGACTTTGAATGCGGGCTTGACCACTATTTCCGATATTGCATTCTCCACCGATCCCTCATTGCATTCCATAGTTATTCCCGATTCGGTGACCACAATGGGAATATCAGTATTCGCAAACTCTGGATTAACTTCGGCAAATTGGCCAAGTGGTTTGACGAATATCCCCGCGAATACTTTTTCCCAAGATCATCTCACCAATTTCACTATCCCTTCAGGTGTGCAAACCATTGGCTCGTATGCTTTCTACCAAAATGCTTTAACAAATATGACAATTCCTGCAACCGTATTATCAATTGGCGATTACGCCCTGTACGGATATTTGGGCTCCTCGTTAACTTTGCCAACGTCAATTTATTCAATCGGAATTGATTCCCTTGCGAGTATGCCAAATATAACAACTCTAACCTTGCCTGACTCTGTCTATACGGTTGGCGCTTCTGCGCTAGCAGGAGATACTGCATTAACGAGTGTGACATTGAGCGCCCACATGGCCAACGTTCCAAGCAATCTATTATCGGGGACCGCCATATCTGCACTTTCAATTCCGGCTGGAGTTACCTCACTCGATTTTTTTTCGCTGGCGGGAATGACGCAATTGAGCTCAATCACTCTCCCAAGCAGTCTTACGACGATTGGTGCATACGCATTTCAGGGAGATAACAGTTTACTCGCGTTACATATCCCATTCAATGTCTATTCGATTAACTCATATGCTTTCTATAGCGCCTTGTCGCTGAGTTCACTTATCATCGACGGTCCTTTGACCTCCATTGCGCCGAATTTCGCTTCCAGCGATCCCTCACTTACATCGGTAACGCTACCTCCCACGGTAACGACGATTGATTCAACCGCTTTTTCGGCAGATCCTTCTCTTGCCAGCATTGTTTATTGCGGCCATGCGAGTGGATTACCTATTGCTCCTTCGTGTACAAATCCGCTTCCTACCCCCACCATTGGTCAACCGATTCTCGCTCTAGATGGTGCCAAAATCCAAATTACGAATTTCGATAGCAACGCTACTTACCAATTTGTAGCTATTTCTCCTCAATATTATTTCGTTGATTATTTGGGACGAATTAATGGTGGAGCTGGATATGCCAATTTGGGAACGGTGAGTCTAAACACTTTAGACGGAGTCGTTACGGTTTCAGCTTTACCTCAACTTGCAGCATTCACTTTAGGTGTCATAGTGTCAAAATCAGGATTTCAATCAGGTGGATTCACTACTAGCCAAATGACGACTGCTTATTCCGGGGCAACTCCTTTTACTCCAACATTCTCGAATTACCAACCAACATCCGATGGTTTTACGGTTGACATAGCAAATTTAAATTTCTATTACTACGCAGGACCAACGAGTTACTATTACACCCTCAGCGATTCTGCAGGTGGGAATATTGCCGTTACAAATAATCGCACGGCTACTGTCACTGGTTTAGCGCCGGGCACGGTATCAACGCTCACAGTTGTGACGGCGCCATCCGCGACTGGATTTCTCTTTCCAGTCTTAATAACCACTTCAAATCCGGTGACAACTTTAAACTCTGCCCTTACTCCTACCTTTGGAACCCCTACTCCCACTGCGGGTGGCTTCACCGTTCAGACCTCTAATTACGATGCTAATTACACCTGGGCTGGAACAGCTACTGCCTCGGGAAGTGTTGCTATTAGTAACACTGGTTTA
>CAIYQS010000010.1 GCA_903928395.1 uncultured Actinomycetes bacterium
ACTGGATGTTTTTGAAAACTCTGGACACTTGCTCTCATGGGAAGAGCCAGACCGTTATGTCAACGCGATCCGTGCTTTTCTCAAGGAATGATTCCGGGGTAAACCTTTAAGGTAGGAAATATTTTCCGTACTTTATAAGAATTGCAAAGGCTAATGCGCAGTAAATGAAGGTGTAGGAAACACGACCCCAACCCTTATTGAGGAAATTAGCAAACCTCTCCTCCAACCTGGGTGAAAGATTCCAGGTATTCTCCATGACATTGATTCTCGTCATTGTTGAAAAGACGGTAATTGTCGAGGCGGTTACTAAGAGGCACCAAGGACAAAATGCCTTGATAACAAAGAAGGACTGAGAAAGGAGCCAGAGCGCGAATAGTAGGCCGGCTGTGTACACCACATGCGCCGTACGAAGGAACCATCTAGGGAAAGCCACTAAACCTAGACCAGCCACAGCTACAGAAATTACAACTGGTTCCGTCATTAATCCTAGAAAGGCGTTTGGGAATCCTAATAAATGTGATTGCCAAGATCTGGCTACTTTTCCACATGAGACGACGGCATTCACATCACAGGACAGTTTGCCTGAGGGATTTGCCGCCAACTTAATAGCGTCATAAGAAAGTACTAAGGAAGCGATTAAACTCAAGATGGACGAAACCAACATGGCGACATATGTCTTCCGATATTTGCGGAGCCCTTCAAGTGGTGCAAGTTCGCTCATAAGAGGATCGTACCCACCGGAGGCAGTAACAAGGGGAATATGGCCCTCACCAGACTTCTACTTACCTGTGATCTGAGCGATAACCCGGCTCAAATACCCCATTTGTGCCCGTCCTTCTAGTACCCTGTTATTGGAGCGTTTAATAATGATAATAATGCTCGCTTCATACATCAGCCGATACTAGAAAAGGACTTGTATGGACGATTCAACGGATCTAAAAGAGTCAAAGGAATCTAAGACTCAAAAACAGTTGGCAGAAGCTCTCGAATACGCAAAATGGCGAGACGCATTTCAACGCAAGAATTTTGATTATCAAGAGCGTTGGCATGGATGGCAATCACCAATTGGGCTCGGCGGTGGCACCATGTTCATTTGCCTAGGACTTTATTTCCTAAGCCTTGCTTGGACCAATTTGCGCTGACCTGCAATGAGTGGAGTCGCCACGCTTTGGTTAAGTGCAGCGACTCCACTTATCTTATTTGCTCATTCGCTCCCCTTTTAGGGAAATCACCACAACGTTTAGAACAGTAAGAAAACGGTTAGAAAAGGAGAAGATAAGAGTTATAGGCGTTACTTAATCTTACGTTAAGCCTACTTTGGCGTGAGATTGGAAGAATTCGTGAGCAGCTCATGAAAATCAATTGGACACCTAAATACTTTGCTACAAGCGTTGCCCTCGTTTCGCTTTTACTAGTGGGAGCTAGTTCTCTCTCTGCCTCCGCTATTCAACAAAGGGCAGTACCTGTTCCTATTGCTGGTTCGATAACAAAGAATCTCTTGCCATCAACCGATAATTCCTATTCTTTGGGAACATCCACTCTTCGCTGGAAACAACTCTATGTGGGTACGCAGATAAGAATTGGAAACTTGTTGATCACTCCCACTGGAATCACATCTGTTTCATCAAGTCTAGGAATAACAATTGGAAAAGAAGGAGGATCCGGGTTTCTCACGACATTTCTCCCGATCAAATTTCCTGATGGGACTGTTCAGAGTTCTGCCGCAACCTCGATTGTTGGAGCGACGGGTCCTGCTGGTTCCACGGGTCTCCCCGGGGCAATTGGAGCTACAGGTCCTCAAGGCGCTCAAGGCATCCAAGGGCTGCAGGGGATTCAGGGAATTCCTGGGCTGCCTGGTGTGAACGGGTTAAATGGTTCAACTGGTCCTGCTGGTCCTGCTGGGGCAACTGGTCCTGCTGGTCCTGCTGGGGCAACTGGTCCTGCTGGGGCAACTGGTCCTGCTGGGGCAACTGGTCCTGCTGGGGCAACAGGTCCTGCTGGGGCAACAGGTCCTGCTGGGGCAACAGGTGCAACCGGCCCTCAAGGATCGAATGGATCAAATGGATTTATACCGCAATCAATTTGCGGAGCAGGCGGAGCATCGCTGTGCGTCATCGGTGCGACCGGCCCTGGTGGAGGGACGATCTTCTACGTCGATTACAACAACCAGTTCAGCGGTTTTGATTATTTGGAAGCAGCACCTGCGGATATTGGTGCGATGGCTTGGGCTTCGACTACAACTGTTTCTGTCCCAAGTGCTGGCGGGTGGACTGGCAGAGGCGTAGGGACTGGTTTAACAAATACTGATGCGATTATCGCTGCTTTCGCAGGAGGCACTACTGGAGCAGCCTACTCAGCTCGCAACTACACAAATAATGGAAAGAGTGACTGGTTCTTACCATCTTTCGGAGAACTCAAATTAATGGATGCAAACCTTCAGGGACTGGCTGGAATTTCTTTTGGTACCGCTAGCACAGGTTTCTACTGGTCTTCTAGTGAAACTGATGCAACGAGTGCGTGGTCGTGGTGGTTCCGGTATGGCTATGGTTCATCAGGAGCCAAAAGTACTGCGACGAATTTAGTCAGGCCTATTAGAGAGTTTTAAATACTTTTACATAGAAGTTTTGCGTACAAGTCCTTTTGAAAGGGCTCGTCATGTAAAGTTTCAATATGGAGAAAATTACGCTCAACAATGGAGTTGAAATGCCGATTCTTGGTTTCGGTGTATTCCAACTTGCCGACGATAGCGAATGTGAAAGAGCGGTGCTCGACGCCTTGGAGACTGGTTATCGCCTGCTAGACACCGCCGCTTCGTATAGGAATGAAAGATCGGTAGGGCGTGCAATAAAAGCGAGTGGAATTGCTCGGGAGGATCTTTTCATTACGACCAAAGTATGGATCCAAGAAACCGGCGAAGAAAATACTCATAAAGCTTTGGAAAAGTCGCTAAAGAAATTGGAATTGGACTACGTCGATCTTTACTTGATTCATCATCCATTTGGTGACTATTACGGCAGCTGGCGTGCAATGGAAAAGATGTATGCAAAGGGGTTGGCCAGGGCTATTGGTGTTTCAAATTTCTATCCGGACCGTTTAGTTGATTTGATAATTCATAGCGAGATTAAACCGACAGTCAACCAAATTGAAGCGCATCCATATTTTCAGCGTAATGATTATCAGGATGAGCTGAACACACTTGGAGTGCAGATGGAAGCATGGGGTCCCTTTGGGCAAGGCAAGGGTGATCTGCTCAAAAACACTACCCTTTTGAAGATCGCCTCGCGCCACGAGAAAACTATTGCCCAGGTGATCTTGCGTTGGCTTATACAAAGAAAAGTGGTCACCATCCCAAAGACGGCTCGAGTAGAACGAATGAAAGAGAATTTTGAGGTATTTGATTTTCAACTTACAACTGACGAGATGGCTTCAATCAAGACTCTTGACACCGATAAGACGTTGTTCTTCGATCATCGAACATCAGAGATTGCAGATTGGTTGGGCCATAGGATCCTCGATCTTTCCTAACACTGGACAGATTTAACTGTCCCACCAGTTCAACACCCGCGTCGCATAAAAAGTTAACCATGGTGAAGGTTCGCCAGCTTCAACATCTATGTCGAACCAAGTTGCTCCCGGAGAGCGTCCTTGTTGCAGCCAGCGTCCGTCTCCCCTATCGGCTGCTCGAACAATTGTTATCGCTTCACTTGCTCTTTGGTCAGGTTGTTGGCCGTCAAAGAGGGCGGCTTCTCGGAAGTAATCCAACGCCCGAAGTGCTGAGTACTTCCATCTAAAAGGAAAAGAAAAATCGGTGACCCAACCGCCAACCAACTCCTGGGTTGTAGCACAGTGAGTTAAGCGGCGATCCAGCAAGTATTCATGGGCACGATGACGTGCGAGTTTGAGTTCGGCATCCCCACCGATAGCTCTTTCATACCAAAGAATGCCTCTTAATGAATTGAGTGTTGAATGAAACGATGATCGTTTTGATCCTTCAATCCACTCGCAGTTCCACCCTCCATCTTGCATTTGGTGCTCCAAGAACCAATCTCTCAGTCCCCTGACGTCAGCTCCCAACCAAACTCCATTTGCCAAGGTGAAAGCATTAATGCAGCAATCAACTTCCCCTCCCCAGTAAGGAAGATCGTCATAATCCCATTTGCTGTTCTTCGCCAATTTTTCTGCAGTGTCCGGAAGAGAAGAAGAATCAACTCCCCATTCCCGAAGCGCGTTTAATGTCCAAGTGGTTGCTGTGTATGGTTGTCCATCCTTGTCATCGGGGTGGGTCTGGGTCCTTGGATCGTTTCTACGGGGGAAATAAGAACCTCCTGCCCACTGACCATCTAAATCTTGCAAAGAGAGAAGCCGAGCCCCAAATCCCTCTTTGGGAACTCGTAAACGAGTTGAATTCCATACATTTTCGGATAACTTGGCGAGGTCACGTTCAACCTGCCAGCGCAAAGTTGGGTCAGTGTCAAGCATCCATTCAAGATTGGTTTGAGAGGGTGTCACCGTTTAAAAAACCGCCAATAGAATCCAAGGCACACGAGAACAATCCCCACGTTAACAATAAAGCGAGGCACCGTGTGATGTCTAAAGAAAACTAGATCCACTCCAACGATGGCAATAACCATAACTGCTGCAAAAATCACTCCATGGGTAAGTTTTTCCATGTCGTATTGATATCAGGTTACCAAACACTTAGCAATCGAAATGGCTACGAACCGGAGAGATGACTCTTTATCGTCGTATATTCTTCTGGAGAGATTTCACCCTTTGCCAGTCGCATATTTAAGTGATCTAATGCTTGTGACGAGGCCTTTTCTTGGTGTGGACTCAATTGATGTCGGCTGGAATCTGAGCCATGCCCCACAATCTTTATGATGAGCCAGACAAATGTTGAAATAAATAGAACCATAATTAGCAATCCAAAGATCGCGTAGCCGGATCCATACATCATGCCGCCCCTATCGTCATACCATCCCATAATCTTCTCCAATTTTCGGTGTAGAACGCCAGGTAATTGTGAAATTCACCCTACTCTCTTACCCCTGTGAATCAGTTGGGATTTGGTACTTAAATTTTCTTAGAATTCCTTCGTTAAGGAATTGCAAGGTTTCTGTAAGTCAACCCAATTGCACCTTTGCTACAGTTTCAACATTGGTACTGGAAGGACAAACCTTTGTCCGAACCCACGTGCTAAATAAGGGAGACGACCGTGAAGGTCCTAGTCAAGTCTGCGGTACTCGTCACTGTGATCCTGCTATTAACTGGGTGCGGAAGTAGTGCAAATACAACTCCTCCAGCCTCCCCGACCCCCACTCCATCCCCTACCGTGACCGCAACTCCGGCTGTTTTAACATGCACTTCTTCCCAATTGGTAATCCAACTTGGAGTCGAAGGAGCTGCAATGGGTTCTCGAGGGGTTACTGGAATGGCATTTAAAAACATCTCGACAATCCCATGTACTTTGGAAGGGTACCCAATCGTCCAGATGATTGATTCCACGGGAAAATCCATCAATACCTACGTGTATCGAACCACGTCCATTTTTGGAACTCCAATGTCAATCAAAGTGCTAACTCTCGCACCTGGGCTTGAAGCCAAATTCGATATGCTCTACGAAGCACAAACAGGATTTGGAAATGCCGTCTGCCCAACTTCGACGTCGGTCGACTTCACGCCACCGGGTTCTTCTACTCCTCTAGTCCTGCCTTGGAAAATTCAGCCATACGGCTTTGGAACCATTCAAACACTTCGTTGCGGAGAAATTAGGATTTCACCTCTTTATGCCCCTTGATGCGTGTCAAACCAAGTAAATGACGCGTCAGCTATCTCTTCCCAACCTTCCTGATTACAGATGAAGTGGGAGCGGTTGGCGAATTTTTGAAATCCAATCGTGCCAAGTGATTTTCGGTATTTCTTGAAATTAGTTTCAACAAGACTGAGTGGAATCAGATTGTCCTTTTCTCCACCAATTAAGAGGAGTGGAACATGATCCTTCTTGAATTTAATCTTGGCTTGCGACGTCAACGTGCTTCTAGGCACATTACGGCTTTCAGGTACAACGTACTTCTCAAAATCTAAATCTGACGACTCCTGGGTCTGCGTATTGCAAAAAGTGTAGTGAAAACGTTCCTTGGTCATGATTACCGGTTCATTTCCCTTGAATGGATTGATATGGGGAAAATTAGCTTTGAAGAACTCAGGGGCGAGGGTGAATACACCTTGTGGTGGCGCAGAACTGATGGCTACGGCAGCCTCCGCATAGCCATCGTTCACTAACTTTTGAACTACCAGTCCCCCAATTGAGTGTCCGATCAACAAGGGCCTTTCGGTAAGAGATTCGATATGTCCCTTATAAAAATCTACGATGTCCTTAAAGCGCAGTTTCCCAAGGCGTGGATCGATATTGTTCCGCAGATATTCTGGCAGCCCTTTGTGAAATGGCCATGATGGAGCAGTTGATTTGAAGCCGCGTGTTTGCGCCTGTTGAATCCAGGGGTTCCAACTTTCGCCATTCATGTACATCCCGTGGACGAAAACTATATTTTTTGTCGTCATAGCAAACTACTTAAGCAGCCCAACGGGTTTGTAGGTCGACATTTTTTGCGGGTTGCCATAAAGTTGACCGTTTACATTATCGGTATAAATTGCGGTGATGCCATCTAAATTAGCCTTAACTTCTTTCTTTGCCGCCGCAAAATTCGCGGCGGAGTAGCAACTTGGATTTTTGATGAAAAAGTTAAGTTCAACATTGGCAGCTTGTATCGCCTTCAAAATACTTAGATTGTAATTTAAGCGATTAGTTAAGTTTTCCAGTGCAACATATTCTTGGGCAGCTTTTACGACTCCGTATTGCAACGCTATATATACCTTGTCGGCGTTCACGACCTGAGTCGACACTTTTTTACACGCAGCGGACACTGCCGGGGCGCTCGGTGCGGCAATGGAGGCAACCGTCGAAAGTTGCAGAGTGGTAGTCACAAGCGCAAGAGCGAGCAACATTCGTGTCGTCCCCAATGTTTTGACGGTCAAGAATGTGCGAGCTGAAGTCATGGGGGCAATTTACCCGATTTAGTCTCGGACCTGCCAAGATCTCCTGAATATGGACTGTGACTTCAATAATTAGTCCTCCGATGGGATTGACAGCGAGCGTTGGAAATCTTCAAAATTGCCCATGGCAGCCAACAAGACGGTCCCGACAGAAGTCAGCGTTAAAGAATTCCTTGATTCCATAGAAGATGAGAAGCGCCAAGAAGAGGCAGTAGCGCTCTCTAAATTGTTTGCCAAAGCAACTCAGTTGAAGCCAACGATGTGGGGTTATTCGATCATTGGATTTGGTTCACACCATTACAAATACGAGAGCGGACGCGAAGGCGATCAGCCCGTAGTCTCTTTTTCACCGCGCAAGGCGGGGCTATCGATATACGGAATTTCAAAAGCCATAGCAGAGTTAGGATTCATACCTTCGCAGCTTGGGCCAGTAACTACCAGCGGTGGATGCATCCAGATCAAGAAACTGGAAAATATTGACCTTGTGCTACTCGCCAAAGTCGCAAAGAAGGCTACCTCGCTAAATAAATAGAAGCTGAGCGCCCTCAGTCATTTCGATGAAGTCCGAAGCACTTATGATGCCCTCAACGTCATCGCGAAGATCATTCATCGTTAGTTTGTTCATGTCTGCGGACATGCGACAGGCCCAGAGGTGACCGCCAGCTGCGACAATTTGATCCAAGAAATCTGGTACTTCTGGGACGTCAAGGTCGGCGATCTGCTTCTTGAGCATATGGGTCGCGACCGAAGTCATCCCAGGAGCTGGCATCATGGACTGAGGAATATGCATGTCGTGTCCTGGTAGGTGCATGGCGGTATTTCCCGCTGGTGAAAATTGCAAATCATTCATTCTCGACTTGGTAATCATGTCAAAGCCCCAGAAGGTAAAGAAGAGCATAGTTTCAACGCCTTCGCCCAATGCAGCATTAGCAAGAATCAACCCAGGATAGGCCATGTCCAAATTTCCCTTTGAACAAATTATCGCGAGTTTTCGTCCAGTATCTTCTGCACCAAAGTTGGGTACAAGGGTCGGTTTTGTCATTGTTTCCATCACACACATCCTTTAGGTTTAGGTAATCCGGCGATATAAGCCATCTTTTTTGCTGGCTTCTTCGGAAAAAGTAGAAACTGTTCCTTAATGGGAACTCCCCCGACGGTTTGAACCCGACGAGAAGTTGCGGTTTCACCCTGAGTCTTATAATCCTCGCGCAGGAAAGTGATGATTTTCCATCGTTCTTCCGTCATTTCTATATCAATTTGCTTCGCTAACTCTTTGGCGACGTCAACATCCCACTCGTCAAAATTTGTTAGGAATCCCTCATCGTTTACGGTTACGGGTTTACCGGAGATTTCAATGACTGGCATTTGCACCAACTCCCTCTTTCTGAGTAACTTGATTTTTCCCAGACATGGACATCGCATCTGAGATGGGGATCCATCGTCCCTTGATTAATAGATTCCAATAAATCCAGCGAAAAGCCAACTTGCCCAGATGGTTAATCCGACTCTCTTTCAAGAGCGAGAAAGGCCCAACGATCGGCAAGGGAAACATTCCAGTCAAAGGTTCTACCTTGTAATTGAAGTCAATGAGCAATCCCTTACCATTTCCAGATTCGATAAAGCAATTGGTATGGCCGTCAAATTTGTGCGTCATTGGAAGCCCATTGACATGCTCCACAAAATTTTCCGCAAAAAGGTCTATTGCGAAGTGTGCGACAGAACCAGCCTTTGACGCCGGGATATCCGAAGCATCGCCAAGCGCAAAAATATTGTCATATTTCTTCGACAAGAAATTCTCTTTGTCCACTGGAATGTAATTCAGGTCGTCACCCAATCCAGATCGACCAACAAAGTCTGCTCCCATATTTACGGGTACAGTGACTAGCAAATCAAATGGAATTTCTCGCTCGTCCATTGAAACCATCAATTTTGCTCCTGGGTCAATATGTTCGATAACGAAGTCTGGTTCTAGCTTGATATCCCGCTCCGTGAGCATCCATCCCAATTGCTTTGAGCAAACTGGCTTCGTAAAAGCACCTTCGAGCGGAGTCACGTAAGTAATTTGAACCTTGTCTCGAATTTTCTTTTCCGTGAAATATGCGTCGGCCAGAAAGGTGAACTCCAATGGAGCTACGGGGCACTTTATGGGCATTTCAGAAATGTGCACTACTAATCGCCCGCCAGTGAATTCTTCGAGCGCATCTCTCAACGCCGTTGACCCCTCAAGGGTGTAGAAATCGAAGACACTTTTGCGCCAAATGGCGGGATCGTCCATACCCAAAGTCTGATCAGGACGTGGTGTCGTACCTGTAGCAATGATCAATTGGTCATAGTCCAAAGTTAGTCCGTCTTCCAAGTGCACCTTTTTGGCCTCAGGATCAATCCGCTCAACCTCAGCGCGAACGTACTCGATTCCGGGTGGGAAGAAATTATTGCGTTTCTTCACTAATTCAGCTGCGCTGTAAACGCCAAAAGGAAGAAGTAACAATCCTGGCTGATACACGTGCATATTGTCTTTATCCACAAGCGTGATAGACCACTCATCGGGGTTCAACTTTTTATGAAGTCTGTTCACGACCATTGTTCCGGCGGTTCCGCCTCCGAGTATTACGACTCTCTTTTTCATGATCTCACCTCTGATGTTGAGGTTACTCGCCCCCTTGTGAGTTGGCGGATCCAAATGGCTACAGAGAGAGTTAGCACCCACCTTTTTGATGTGAATCGGATTACTACCCCTAAAAACCGAAGTGATCTAAGGAACAAACTTTTCAAAACTAGGGTGCGGTGTATTGATAGTTATCATTGCTTTGCGTAGATTTCCTATTTCGACGACAAGGGGACGAACTTGATCTTTAGAAGTTTACGAACAAAACGTCAGTTACAAAGGTTTCAAGAGACCGCCGACCCCGAGGCGATTGCCACGGAAAAAGCAGCCTTGGAACGCGAAAATTCTGAAGCGCCGAACAAGAATTCACAAACTTTCTTGCCCACCGGTATCGGAACTGAACTAATGGACCAGAGTTACAGAGGTTTTCGACCGGTGCCAGCGCTAAAACCAACCGACTCGAGTTGGAAAATGCGAGATGATTACGAACCTGAAAAATTTGACGAGCCTAAAGATTAAAGGGTCATCGATTATTACTTCTGTACCGTGTGGCAGCTCCAACGAAGGGAGGATGGATGATTTTTAGAAATTTGAGAACTAAGAGGCAATTAAAAGAATTCCAAGAAACAGCAACACCGGATGCTATCGCTGAGGAAAAAGTTGCCCTTGAACGAGAAGACGCTGAGGCGTCTGGTAGTTCGATGGCAACTCCGGGTTCGAACGGAGTCACTGAAACCCTAAATGGTTCTTTGATGGGCAATATTCAGGCCCCCAATTCGAACGCGTCATACGAATTACATGTAGAACATCGTGGTTCTATGAGGTGGTCGCCCAATATAGAAATTGATAGCCCGTCTTCCCACGACTAAAAGATTTATAGAGAATTCTTCAAACCGAACAATCATGAGAAGATTCGTTCATGACTAGCCTCACTACCGTTTCGGCCCTGACCTTCGGCATTCAGGCTTTTGTTACCCTCTTTGTAATTCTGGACCCCCTTGCTGCCCTACCTATCTTCCTGTCCTTAGTCTCTGGTCGGAAGAAAAGAGAGCAGATTAGCTTGGCGTGGCAAGGAGCTACTTCATCGCTCATCATCATTGTCGTCTTTGCCCTCTTTGGACAGGTCATCCTCAATTACCTGCACATCTCGCTCAACGCGCTGCAAGGAGCGGGCGGATTCCTGCTGTTTCTAATCTCTATGGAGCTATTGACTGGCAAAGTTGGTGGAGAAAGCGCGCAGAACGAAAAAGTAAATATTGCTATGGTGCCGATCGGAACTCCGGTGCTTGCTGGCCCCGGTGGAATCGTCACCACCATGCTCTACGTTCGCTACGCACACACAACTGGAGACAAATTCAGCTTGGCTGCAGCCATCATCATGGTGCACGTTGTTATTGGGCTCATTCTCATGTTCTCGACCGGCATTCTTAGCCTTATCAAAGAATCTGGGGTCACACTTATCACTCGGGTTGCTGGACTTTTAGTTGCTGCGATTGCTGTCGACATGATTGTGCAATCCATCAAGGGCTTTTTCAATTTAGCGTAAATGCCGAACATGGGCTTCCAAAGTTACATTCTGGATGAAGTAACAACTGCTTTTCCAAAATTACGCAATCGCACGTACGCGAGCGATATGCAACGTTATATGAAAGATATAGCCCCTTTTATCGGCATCAAAACTCCCGATCGCCGCATAGCACTTAAAGAGATATATAAAAGCGCGCCGATTCCAACGAGCGAACAATTGGGAAAGACGGCTCGAGCGCTCTGGAAAAAACCAGAGCGGGAATATCAATATGCTGCTTGTGACATGTTGGCTACTTTCAATAAATACTTAGACAAGGAATTCTTAGCCGTACATGGAGAATTTCTGCTCACCCATAAGTCCTGGTGGGATACCGTCGATAGTTTGGGCGGTGCAATGGTTTCACCTCTAACCGTTCGATACCGATTGCTTCCACTCATGAATCAGTGGAACAAGAGTGAAAATATCTGGCTCGTTCGAGCTGCCATACAGCACCAACGAGGGCGAAGAACTGAAACCGATATTCCTCTCCTCCTTCGGTATTGTCACGATCACGCGGATGATCACACCTTCTGGGTAGCAAAAGCGATTGGTTGGGCACTTCGTGACTTGGCTTATTACGACCGGCCAACCGTCACAAAATTCTTGGCTCAGCACCCTGGGCTAGATCGGGTAGCCGTGCGGGAGGCTTTAAAGCACGCTTAACTGGCATAATCGCTACATGCATGAGTTCAACAGCGAAGTCGAATCTTTAGCACAAGAGATTTTGGCGTACAGCCTCAAACGACTGAAAGACAATCCCCCATTGGATGGCCCGCAGACTCCTGAAGAACTCTTTGCCCAGGTCGGAAACACCATTACGGTGGACGGACTCGGCGGACATGAAGCACTTAAAGTGTTTACCGACACCTTGGCACTCGCCTGTATTTCCACTGACCACCCAAGATACCTCTCGTTCATTCCATCTGCTCCATCAGAACATTCCAACTTATTTGATCTAGTTGTTGGCTCAAGTGCACTCTACGGTGGCTCTTGGCTCGAAGGCGCCGGCGCCGTCTTCGCCGAAAATCAAGCGCTCCGTTGGATCAGCGATATGGCGGGTCTACCGCAGTCATCCGGTGGAGTGTTTGTGCAAGGCGGAACTATTGGAAATCTGTCGGCCCTCGTAGCCGCCCGCGTTTTTGCTCGGGAAAAGTTTCCTGAAGTCACGCGCTGGGTTGTAGCTTGTTCATCGGAAGCGCATTCATCTATTAAGTCTGCTGCTGACATCATGGA
>CAIYQS010000011.1 GCA_903928395.1 uncultured Actinomycetes bacterium
GGGCCAAGGAAGGTTTCAAAATATAAAACCAGAAGAAACGTCGACGACCTACGCCACGAATAATGCCGGTTTCCACAAACTCTTCATCTTTAGTTTCTGAAACCGAACTAAAGAGAACTCTTGAAATGACCGACGACATGATGATCGTATTAACAGCAACAGGCAACCATAAGAAGTGAAGATTTTGTGGAAAAGCGGTGTTATATCCAAAAACCGGCGCCCAATTATGTCGCACCGAAAAAAAGAGGATCCCAACCATCGCAATGAAGAAGTTAGGAGTAGCCAGAAATATCGCTGTTATCCCCCGGAATCCGTATACCAGCGGGCCTTTACCCGACCAGCCAATATATGTACCGATGGGAATCGAAACGATGAGCGCACAAAGGGTAGAAAGCAAAATTAAATAGACAGTTAGTGGCAGGGTTCTGTTGATGATGTCGACGACCTTAACGCCGTCTTGCAGAGAGACTCCGAGATTGCCATGAATAAGCTCATTCACATATGAAAAAAATTGGGAAATCGGATTCCCTCCGAGGTGGAGTTGTTTCCGCAATACCTCGATCGCGGCCTTTTCTGCTCCTGGACCGAGTTTGGCCGAAGCAGGATCTCCAGGGGCTACGCGAATCATCACAAATGAGAGGACCATTACCCAGAACGCAACAGAGATAGCCCGAAGAAAACGCCCGAAAATTTTACGTGTGAGTTGGTTTCCCTTTTGCAAGAACTGCCTCCCTTCGTTATAAGTGAAACCTGAAATTTATTAAATCAAATCTCTCTTCATTACAAAGGTAAACAAGAAAATTTGCATCTTCTTGTTTACCTTTGAAACTTTATGTGAAGCTCTAAGCCCCGAGGGACTTAGAGCTTCACATCATTAAGTTCTTTGATAAGAACTCAGCTGGTAGCTAGTGCAGGCCTCGTCGCGATGACGAATTCGAGTTGTCCAGGCATCAAGCCCTGAACAAGATCTGGACCGATGTCACTACCAGATAGATAGAACCGCGTTCCAACTGGGATAAACGCAGAGAGGTTCCAGGCAATTGCTTCAACCTGAGCCAACTTATCCTTGATGGTAGCTGCATCCTTGGATGAACCAGCATCATTGAGTAGTTGCGCGGTTTGAGTTAACAATGAACTTGGAACGTTTGCGTTATTCGCCCACACCCCTCCTGGAGCGAACCAGTTGCTCAACTGCAAGATCGGTGTGGCGGCGTTATTGCCAAACCACATCATTCCCCAGTTTTTGCGGTTAATGTAATCAGAGATTGCGGTGTCAGGTGTCACCATATTAATCGTTACATCGATACCGATGACTGCAAGGTTGGCCTTGATGATCGTCGCAGCGTCTTGCCAAAGCACGCGGTTCGGAACATCCAACTGAACTTTGAATCCTTGTTGGTAGCCAGCAGCCTTCATCAACTTACGTGCAGCAGCGGTATCACGTACACCATTTCCTGGAATGGAGCAGAGGTAATACGGATTGCTGGTGTTGTACTGCATACCGCAGTTAGGGCCGGCAAGGCCACCAAAAGCAGTACGCATGATTTGAGCGCGGTCAATCGCGAGAGATATCGCTTGACGAACTCGGGCATCCTTAAGAGCTGGATAAGGTTGCAAAGGTCCCATATTGAAGGCGATCATGAAGGTACCTGAATCCTTTGCGGCGGCAACACGGAACTTCGTCTTATCAAATTTCGTGGTTGCACTAGCAAGTGGAAGTTCCATCACATAATCGACGCTTCCATTTTGGAATGCCGCCAAACGTGAGTTGGCATCAGGAATTGTGACAACTCTTAATTCCTTCACAACTGGCTTAGCCCAATAGTTAGGGTTAGCAACTGCTACGAAGAGATCGGTGCCTGGTTGGAATGTCTTCACCATCATCGGTCCTGCACTTACAGGATTCTTGAAGTATGCGGCCGCCTTTTCAGGTGTATTTGTACGATCGGCTGGGTGGATGCCCATAAACTCTTGTGCAAGAGCAAAAGTGGAAATCTGGATACGGGGATGACAGCGTCCACACGAGAGTGTGAGCATCCTTTGCTACAACGCCGGTAACCTTCGCAATATACGAAGCCGATTGCTTCGATGCCTGCCAACGATAGAATTGATTGACGGCATCGGCAGCAACAACTGGCGTGCCATCTGAATAATTCATCGTTCGCATTGTTTGAGTGATGGTCAATCCATCAGGTGAAACTGTTTCCGCAGTGACTAGGTCAGGTGCTGGAAAACGATTTGCAGCGAAACGATAAAGTTGACCTTGGACTATGTAGGCCATCTGGCTCTCTGTATATCCACCGACTGGATTTAATTTATCCAAAGTAGAAACACGCTGTAGAGCGGCATAGGTAATTACATCGCAAGAAGCATTAGCCGGCGTGCTTCTAATGTTGCAATTTGAACCCGTTGCTGCGTTTGAGGCTTGAACGCCAGCGAATGCCGAGAGTGCCAGCGAAACAGCGGCCCCCAGAACTACCAGCTTCCTACCTTTAAATTTGATCATGTAGTGGATCCCCCCTGTTTTTTCGGTTCCGTGTGAACGGTTAACTGTTTACCAAATGGTATAGGCGTGTGAGTCAAGACACAACGGTATTTGCAAACAATTGGCTCATGTTGTATCACAGTTTTGTTATAAATCACGCGTAAAAAAAGCTGGTCGGGGATGGCGAAGACGGCAAATATAACGCTTCCCTTAAATCAATTGTCTATTTTCCAATTTAAGAATTACTGAACTCTGGAACCAAAACTCCATACGTGGCGGCAACGTTGAGAATGTTTTGTTGCACCCCAGCTGTAACAAAAATTCCTTCAGAGAGCCGAGATACCTTCATTTTCGCCTCGATTTCACCTGGCATCGCAACACTTGAAGTGCCCGGAACTCCAGCCTCATGAATCGCTCCGGCAAACTGTCGCGTAATTTCTCGAAAGAAATCCAATGGGACAAAACGGGCGATATCCACCGCAATAATGACAGTTCCATTTCCAAAACCGCTTTTGGAGATAGTTGCGGGCATATTTCCAGAGAGCATTCCAGCTGCCGCATCGATCAAAACCGAAAGCCCCGAGCCCTTGTGCCCTCCGAACGCTAGCAGCGCTCCACCTTCTTCCAAATCTTTTGCTCGAGTCGAAGGATTACCGTCTTTGTCGATTAGGGCACCCGGTTCTATCTCTTCGTCATTCATAGCCGCGAGAACCACCTTGCCGGCAGCGACGACAGCAGTTGAAAAATCCAAAACTAAGTTATACCCGTCGACACCTGGAACCGACCAAGCAAATGGATTGGTGCCAAGAACTTTTTTGATCCCACCAAATGGAGCGACAACTTCTCCCCCGGTGTTACAAAAAGCAATCCCCATCATTCCGGCCTGGGCTATTGAATCGACATACTCACCTAACCGACCCACATGATTAGTTCGCGATAACACAGCTGTAGCGGTTCCAAATTCACGCGCACCTTCAATTACCGTTTGCGTTGCTAACGCTGATGCCATCTGACCCCAACCCCATTCACCATCAATGGACGCTGTTGCTTGATCTTTCCACGCGATAGTCGGCACCGCTCCAGGAATGATTTGCCCTCCTTGAACCCATCCCGAATATTCGACGAGCCGAATAACTCCGTGTGAATCGTGCCCGACCAAATTGGAAAGCACGAGTGAACGAGCAACCGTTTTTGCTGAACTTTCTGGTGCGCCCATTCCACGAAGGACGCGGGAAGTAATATCTTCAAGAACTTCTGGCGTAAAACGTGCGTCTTTCATCTCAAATAAACTTTGCTTCAACGAGGCCCAGATCCGTAAAATCAGCAGAGACCAAATCACCTGGTTGCACGAAGGTGTGCGCGGTACATGTCCCAGTGCTCACGAGTTCTCCGGCATTCACATCGCGTCCGCGTTCTCGGACCCAATTAACCATCCAGGTCAAGCTTGTGACGGGGTGTCCCATCGCCTCAACACCTATTCCTGATTTGATGTAAAAGTCATTGACATATACATCAATATTTGAGTTTGGTAGATCAATATCCTTCCATTCAGTATGGCGCCTTCCAGTCACAAAGGCTGCTCCCCCGGCATTGTCATACATCCCACCGAAGTAGCCACTCAAGCTATACCAATCTTCAAAGACAGAATCACCAATTTCGATTACTGGCATCAAGCACTCAATGCCGGCCCGCAAGTCGGCTTCGGTGTACTCCTTATCCCGAGCCGGAAATGACATTCCTAATTGGTAAGCAAATTCAAATTCACAGAGCCGGTAATTGACGAAAAATTCCGATGGAACCACCGCTGGACTCTTGAATATCGATCTCTTAAATAATCGACCTGGAGATGGACTTGGAACATTTTCGGCTTGGCGAACCGCCTGACTTGCTGCTCCAACTTTCCACCCCGCTCCTTCCCATCCAAGTGCGTATTCCAATTGAAGAATTACGTCTTCGACCGATTGCCAGGATCTTGCTCGAAGTCGTTCTGGCATGACTACTGGAGTACGTGAGTGTCTTCCCTGAACAATAAGAGCAATAAGCTCATCAACTTCCGCTTTGGTTAAGTCTGTTTCGCGCGATGCGGGAAGTGAACCCCCGGGAGGCGTTGGACCATGATTAAGCCGGCCTCGAGTTGTCAAATAATCTGGGCGAGGATTGGATTTTCCGGAACGAAGTTTTAATATGCGTTCGATCTCGTACGCAGATGGTGGTTCATTGATTTCGACTTCGTTCGGCATTTATAACTCCTTGTTAGAGGGTGCAAGCTTGGACGATCAAATTTATTGAAAGAATCTAAGTGAAATCCCGCATCTTCTGTCCTTTGACACCTGGCTCAAGAACGAACGTCATTCCTGCTTGTGAAGACTCTTGATCACCTACCGCCGCTGTCGTGCAGATGATTAAATCCAATTCCTCACCAGCAAAGCAGCAGGAGGTCACGTTCTTAACCGGCATCTCAACAGATTCGGTGAGAACTCCCTCAAGGGTATATCTGTTCAGTTTTTGATTTCCACAAAAGGCGACCCAAATTCCGTTCTCAGAATCGATGCACATTCCATCAGGCAATTCGGAATCAGGATTAAAGGAAATTACTCTACGCCGATTGAATATTCCTTCTGACGAATAATCGTAAGCGTCCAAACCGTAACTTAAAGTGTCTATGTAGAAAAAATGATCACCGGCAACATTCCAATCTAAACCGTTACTGATTGTGACTGATGAAATAATGGTTCGTGCTTCACTTTGATTTTGCGAGATTCTGTAGAGCGCGCCCGCGCCGGGAGTGTTGTCATAAGCCATAGAACCTGCGAATAGTTCACCTCCGGGAGCAATTTTCGCGTCATTCCAGCGTACCTTCACCACGTCGGGTGAATTAGTCGATGCGTTACAAGAATCAAGAACTCTTTCACTTCCTCCTGGTTCGCGTAAAATTATCTTGTCGCCAACCCCTAGAACTGTGCCGCCGCCTTTCCGCGGTAAGGCAAATCCAACATCCTCTGTTGTTGGGAACGTTCCAAGATCGTTGGTAACCATGTCCCGCCAATGAACTTGCCGGTTATATATGTCCAACCACATAACCAGGGAATTGTCTTCTCTGCGAGAAGTTGGTCCCTCCCCCAAAAGGCATTTTCTTTCGTCAAAAACCTCGATTTTCAATTTCAATCCCCAATATCTAACGAGTATTGGAAGATTTTCGAAATGCTAGCCACACGGCAGCAATCATCACTACTCCGGTTACAGCATCCAACAGTCGTTGATCAACCCCAAGAACGATTAACCCTTGAAGTACAACTTGGAGAAAAACCAATCCAAGAAATGCGCCAGCAAGACTTCCGCCTCCCCCGGTCAATTTAATTCCACCAACTGCTGCACTGGCAATGACAACCAACTCCCAACCAAGTCCAGTGACCGCATCTGCTCTCTGCAACTTGCTCATCAGTAAGATTCCCGCAAAGGATGAGAGTGCACCGCTAAGAATAAAGAGTTTGATTTTCGCACCAATTACGTTGATCCCAGATAGGCGGGCAGCTACTTTATTTCCACCGATGAGATAAATCTTCCTTCCAAATACGCTTCTCCGGAGAAACTGATCGGCAATAAGAAAGAGAAGTAGAAAAATCCAAACGGACGAGGGCAAGCCCAGGATTTGAGTACGCGAGAGCGTGCCTGACCCATCTGGAAGTGGATATACCGGGTCTCCTCCGCTAAGAACATAAGACAGGCCACGGGCCAAAAACATCATTGAAAGAGTAGTAATGAACGAGGGGATTCCTATTTTTACCGTTATGTAACCATTAACAAATCCAAAGAAGGCGCCTAAACAGATGCCTAAGACAACGGCAAGCGCGAGCGGTAATTTCCAACGAGAGAGCATTAGTCCGGTAGATATTGACCCGAGACTAGCTACCGCTCCAACTGAAAGGTCTATCTCACCCGAAATCATTAAGAGTGCTTCCCCGATAAGCACTACACCGGTATAGACAAGGGTTACAAGAAGTACCTTGAAACTTTCCAGGGTGGCGAAATAAGGATTGAGAAACGCAAAAAGAATGATGGTTCCAAATAGGGTGAGAAGCAACTACTTGCCTTATTCCTGCAAACCTGATATAATGCCCAACGGAAGGGCAGAAAATATGAGCCGTAGATATAACTGGGCTATCATAATCCGTGAGATGCAGGACAGGCTGTTCATGTCTCAGGATGAGCTTGCCGATACTCTCCATATAAGCCAGCAGTCAATTTCAGCGTATATGTACGGCAGGAGGCATCCATCACCCCAGACCGAGAAAAACCTGCTTGCCTTCGCTGTAAAGCATAATATCAAGGTTGATTCCGAATA
>CAIYQS010000012.1 GCA_903928395.1 uncultured Actinomycetes bacterium
AACAGCGCAGTTGCATCCAATTTCTCCGGCCTGTGGCGTATCTAGATAATAAAAGACTTTTTTACCTGACCAGGAGGTTGCACGCAACACGCTTTCGGAATCTTCGCCATTAATGATTGCAATCTTGCCAGCTGCTAGCAATTTCAATTTAGCGAGGGCATACGCATCAAAAGAACCATGCCAATCAATATGGTCAGGCGCAATGTTTAATAGTGCCACCGCCTCAAAGACCGGCAGATTGCTCCATTCAAGTTGAAAAGAGGAAAGTTCAAGCGCAAGGAAATCGAAATGCTCTCCAGAAGCCAAAACGGAAATTACGGGTTCACCAACATTTCCGCAAGCGACACCTGACTGAGAGCTGTTATCAAAGATGGATTGCATCATTTGAATGGTGGTTGTTTTGCCGTTCGTTCCGGTGAGCGCGATCCACCTTTGGTTAGGTTGTAGCTCGGCTTTCACCAGCCAAGAGAAATCAATTTCACTTATCAATTCACAGCCAGTGCTCCGTAAGGCAACAAGGATGGGGTGATCAGCTCTCCATCCTGGAGAAACAATTGCTAAGTCATAATCAGTTTCGACGGCTCGGAACGCTCCGGGTAACTTCTCATCAAAAATATCAGCTTCTATACCTCGCGTAACTAAGAAATCAAGCACGGCGGATCCGGTTACACCGGCACCAACAACGGCAATCTTCTTGGAGGCGAGAGCTGATATATAGGACATTTATGAAGTAACCCACTGTGCGTAAAAGAGTCCTAATCCTGCAGCGACACTGAGCCCCGCAATAATCCAGAAGCGAATCACAATAGTGACTTCCGCCCAGCCTAATTGTTCAAAGTGGTGTTGTAACGGCGCCATTCGAAAAACGCGTTTTCCACCAGAGATTTTGAAATATGACACTTGAATGATGACCGACATTGTGATGATGAGAAATAACCCGCCCAACACCGCTAGTAGCATTTCTATTCGTAACGTAATTGCCAATCCGGCAAGCGCTCCTCCGAGTGCTAGTGAGCCAACATCGCCCATAAAGATTCGAGCCGGAGAGGTATTCCACCACAAGAATCCAGCACACGACCCAGCAAATGCAGCCGCAAGAACGGCAAGATCTAGTGGGTCTCGAACTTGATAACACTTCGAAATCAAAACTTCTCCACCAACTGCGCCGCAACTTTGACGAAATTCCCAAACCCCTATTAATACAAACGCCAACAAAGTCATGATTGAAGTACCACTTGCTAGACCATCTAAGCCATCAGTGAGGTTTACTCCGTTGCTGGTGCCGAGTACGAGAAAAACAACCCAGATAATCACAAAAACGGTTCCAAGCACGAGCGAAGTATCTCGAACAGTAGATAGATGAAAAGAGATGGGAGTTAGTTTGAAGCTGTCTCTAAAATGCAGACCTGCATAGGCAAACCCTCCCGCTACTAAAATTTGTCCCACGAGTTTTTCTCTCGCACGCAAGCCGAGAGAACGTTGCTTAACTATCTTGAGCCAATCATCTAATAGTCCAATGCAACCTAGTCCAATCACTAGTCCAATGACCAAGAGTGCAGAAGTGCTGATGCGTACGCCATTAATAAGGTGAGAAGTAAAATATCCAGTGACCGCGGCAACGATCAAGATGACGCCACCCATTGTTGGAGTTCCACGCTTGACATGATGAGTTGTTGGACCATCATCTCGAATATTTTGTCCATATCCCCGTGCCAACAAAAAGCGGATAAAGATCGGTGTGAGCGAAAAACTCAAAAGGATCGCTACTGAACCAGAGAGCAGAATTTCCTTCATTCGTGGCTCACCTGCCAATTCGCCAAAAGTTTTTCCGAAAGTTCATCGAGGTGCTCTGCCC
>CAIYQS010000013.1 GCA_903928395.1 uncultured Actinomycetes bacterium
CGCTCTTCTTAGCTGTAGTGCTACTTGCTTGGTCGCCTTTTTTGGGCGCACGAATTACAGCCACGGAGCATCCTTTGGTTTACCTGGCCTAACTTTACTGACCAGTGGAATCGATAGCCATATTATAATTTGTCCACAGCCTTTATTGCACATCCAAGCGTTGATTTTGCTCCTTTTTACCTAACTTTTACGCAACTATTTAGCCAGGAATAGCTTTCCGAAGCAATTCACCCATGGATTCGACCTCAATAAGGAAACCATCGTGACCAAATGGTGACGAGATCGTCTCCAAAGGCCTGGCTGATGGAGTAAGTTCAACGATTTCTTCTTGCAAGCGGGGCGGGAACAACCGGTCGGTATCAATTGAAACGACTGAAACAGGGATAGTTATCCCACTGAGCGCTGCAGCCACCCCTCCTCTCCCTCGTCCGACATCATGTGAGTTCATGGCTTCGGTTAGAACGATGTAGGTATTGGCATCGAAGCGCTTAGCCAGTTTGGATGCTTGATGATCCAGGTAGGACTCGACTGCATATCGACCGGTATCATCGCCTTGCAATTCACGCCCAAATCGAACATCCATTTCAGATTCTGTCCGGTAAGTCAGGTGCGCGATCCGGCGCGCAATCCCCATCCCCTCCGTTGGGCCTCTCTCCTGGTCATAATAATCTCCGCCATTAAAATACGGATCGCTTTTGATAGCGCGGATTTGAATGGAAGCTCCACCTATTTGATCCCCTGTAGCCACAGCCGATGATCCAATGGTGCAAATTGCTTTGACGCGATCTGGATGATCAATTGCCCATTCCAGTGATCGCATTCCACCGAGCGAAGGACCCACAGCCAACAAGTAACTCTTAATTTTGAGGGCGTCTGAAACCGCAAGTTCTGCAGCCACCATGTCCCGAATCGTGATGACTGGGAACCGAGATCCCCAACGCTTTCCGTCAGCGGCGAGGGAAGATGGTCCGGTGCTCCCCTGACAGCCACCGATCACATTTGGGCAGAGGATGAAATATTTGTTGGTGTCCAGCGGCTTTCCTGGTCCCACCATTGAAGGCCACCAACCCGGGATATCGGACCAGCCTGTTAAAGCATGATTAACCAAGATTGCGTTGTCGCGAGTTTGATTCAATTCGCCCCACGACTGGTAGGCAATGGTGATATCGGGCAGGACCTCACCTGATTCCAAGGTGAGGTCCCCGATCTTCAAAAATTGGCGATCGCCCGGATCATGGCTTTCAAGCCAAGCACCCGTTACAGGACAATCGCTCTCATTCATCTGATTATCTACTTTGCCGCAGCAAAGCCTCCTTCAAGATCTGCCTTAATGTCCACCAAGTTTTCTAGCCCGACTGATAGGCGAACTAGCCCAGGAGTCACTCCCGCGGTGAATTGTTCATCAACGGTCAGTTGAGAGTGAGTTGTCGAGGCAGGGTGAATAACTAGAGATCTCACATCTCCAATATTTGCTACATGGGAGTGCAACTTCAAGCCTTCAACGAATTTCTTTCCCGCTTCGACGCCTCCTTTAATTTCAAAAGAGAGAACCGCGCCAGAGCCCTTAGGGGCATATTTTTGAGCAAGTGCGTGCCAAGGAGAGGAAGCCAAACTTGCGTAATTTACCTTTTCAACTTGCGGATGGGCTTCGAGGAAAGCGGCGACTGCTTGTGCGTTCTCGATATGGCGCTCAATACGAAGCGAGAGCGTCTCTAATCCAAGTGCCAGCAACCAGGCATTGAATGGGCTTACTGCTGCACCGGTATCGCGAAGCAAAGTCAAACGAATCTTAAATATGTACGAAAGGTTTGCACCAAATGCGGAGCCCACTCCAAGTGCCTGCGCGTAAACCAAGCCATGATACGAAGGATCTGGCTCATTAAAATTAGGGAACTTCGCTTTCTGCTGGGCATAATCAAAGTTTCCAGAATCAACAATTGCGCCGACGATCGAGTTTCCATGACCAGATAAGAATTTAGTCGCAGAGTGAATGACAACGTCCGCGCCGTGTTCTATCGGACGGATGAGAAATGGCGTTGCAACAGTGTTATCGACGATCAGAGGTACACCATTTTCGTGTGCAACTTTAGCAACAGCCTCGATATCCAAAATATCATTCTTTGGATTTGAAATCGTCTCACCGAATAGCGCCTTCGTGTTCGGCCTAATCGCCTTGCGCCAAGACTCAGGATCATCTGGATCTTCAACGAAAGTCACTTCGATTCCAAACTTAGGAAGTGTGTAATGGAACAGGTTGTACGTTCCCCCATAGAGGCTCGGGGAGGAAACGATGTGATCCCCAGCTTCAGCAACATTCAAAACGGCATAGGTAGTTGCAGCCGATCCAGAAGCAACAAGTAGTGCTGCAACTCCTCCTTCAAGCGCAGCTATCCGCTGCTCGACTGCATCTTGCGTTGGATTCATTAAGCGGGTGTAAATATTCCCAAGTTCGGCTAGACCAAATAAATCTGCCGCGTGCTTCGTGTCTCTAAATACGTAAGCAGTCGTTTGAAAAAGTGGAAGTGCTCTGGCTCCAGTTGATGGATCTGGAACTTGACCTGCATGGATTTGACGAGTTTCAAAGGCCGCGTTCTCTGGTGAAAATGACATGACATACCTCCCGTGAAGTTAGGGGGTGCAAAAAAATACAGGTATCCCTGAATACTTAAATGACCCACGCTTGTCCATTGCACTGTGCAATTGACCTGGTCTTCACCCGGAGCACCCCACCGTGGTGGAGGGTTGCCGTCCAGTAAGCCGGGGCTAAAACCTGGAACTCATGACCTGTTCCGAATAATAAACATCACCGTCAAAGATGACAAATCCACTAGCTCTTTTCGCGCCATCCAGAGGTGATGGGCAAGCGCCGATCCTTGCCAAATGCTCGCCTCGAAATCTTTGGCCCGGGTGGATACTGACGCCTTTTATATTCTGCCCGGTCCACCATCTGAATGACCCTGGTTGCCAAATCGGCATCAAAGCCCGCTGAAAGTAATCCTTGGAGGCCACCATCGTTCTCGATATAAATCGTCAGTAATTGATCTAGTAACTCGTAGGATGGCAAAGAATCGCTATCTCGTTGATCTGGACGTAACTCCGCGCTTGGCTCTTTGGTTATCGAATTTACTGGGATTGGTTCGCGTTCACCTCTAGCAGCCGCCACCTTATTTCGCCAGCGAGCAAGCGCCCAGACTTCGGACTTCAAAAGATCCTTAATCGGGGCGTAACCGCCCACCGCATCACCGTAAAGGGTTGAATATCCCACCGCGAGCTCGGATTTATTTCCTGTCGCGAGCACCAGATGCCCTTCCTGGTTGGATAACCCCATTAAAGTCGTGCCTCGAACTCGAGCTTGGACATTTTCCTCTGCGAGTCCGACGAGGCTTAATGAATTTAAGAATCCATTTACCATTGGTTGAATTTCTACGACTCGAAAATTCAGCCCAATCCGCTTTGCAGATTCCGCGGCATCGCTCAGCGAGTGGTCAGATGAATATTGGCTCGGCATTGCCACGCCGAATACTTTTGCAGCACCAACGGCATCTGCGGCTATGGCTGCTGTAAGTGCGGAATCAATTCCGCCCGACAGCCCCAGAATCACCGACGGAAATCCGTTCTTTTTAACGTAATCTCGCAACCCAACAACAAGGGCTTGCCAGATTTCGGCTTCGGCATCGAGTCTTGGAGCCAGTCCGTGATTGATTTTTAAATATCCTCCGATGCGTTCTTCGCTGAGTACAAGATC
>CAIYQS010000014.1 GCA_903928395.1 uncultured Actinomycetes bacterium
CTGGTGTATGGAAAGTGTATGAGTTGTAAAACAAACCTTGGAGGTCTGTCACTTTTTGACAGTCCCCCGGCGTTTTTTGTGATTGCTGAGACCCTTTCGTAATACGCACTAAATCAGTGCGTTACTCAACGAAATGGATAAGAACATGTCAGAACCAACACAAACTAATCGTAAGAAGTCACGTCGCCGTAATGGGGATGGAAACACCTATCGCCACAAGAATGGATGGCGCACCGTGATCTCACATAAAGGACATACGGTCACAGCTATGGGCCGCTCAGAGCAGGAGTCTCGTCGACTAGCAAAAGAAAAGATCAAAGCACTTCCTATTTATGATGGCTCATTAGTCCCAGCTGCTGCAAAGCTGACAACTGGTGATTTCTTAACTAATTGGATTACCAAGAAACATAAGACATCTATTGCAGCAACAACCTACCGCCGCTATGCCTCACTCATGAACATCCACATCATCCCCGCACTGGGAACAATCAAATTGCAGGCTGTTACCAAGAATCATGTAAATGCACTGATGCTTCAGATGCGCGAGAAAGGTCAAAGCGCTCGCTCTCAGCAACAAGCACGCGCAGTGCTTTCAGCGGCATTTGAATCAGCCATGGAAGATGATCTAGTGGCGTCTAATCCAGTCGCTAAATCTCGAACAATTTCCTTAGACAGCGCTCAGATCCACCCGCTTTCACTTACAGAAGTTCAAACACTCCTCGCTAAAACAACGGGAGTGCAGATGCAAGCGCGTGTACGCATGGCAGTTCTTTATGCAATGCGTCAAGGTGAAGCGCTTGGACTGCAGTGGAAGGATGTCGACTTCAATAAGAAGACTATATTTATCTGGCAACAGATCCAGAAGATCGAAGGAACTTATCAATTTGTGAAGCTTAAGAGTGAGGATTCTATTCGAACCCTAGAGATTGACGATGAAACCTTAACTGCCCTTAAGGCTCACAAAGTTCAACAAAATTTAGATCGACTGGCTATGGGTGATAAATGGGAAGATCATGATTTAGTCTTCACGACCTCAATCGGGAAACCAATTGACTGTAAGACTGACTATCGACAGTGGCATCGTTCGCTCGCAAATGCTGGACTACCAATCAAACGTCTTCATGATGCACGTCATACTGCTGCAACTCTGTTATTTGATCAAGGGTTAGACATTGAAGTAATCCGTCGTTTCATGGGTCACTCATCAGTGCTTCTTACATCGAAAACATATGTTCATCATTCTGCTCGCCAGTTAAAGGGCGCAGCTGATCTAATTCAGAGTATGACTAGAGGTGCCTAATAAGCTTCGGTTTGGCTATCAGTCACAACCGGTAGCCAAACCTTCAATTGAATCTAATGATTTTTTAGGAATTACTTCGACTTTACAATGGATCTTTCCCAAAGACCAAGTCTGATTTCATCTTCTTCCTCGCTCACGCCAAGGTAATTTAGACTTGCACGTTCGAAAAGTCTGAATTGCCAAATAGCTTCATCCATATGGTCTGGATGGAAAACTCCAATGTCGGATAATTTATGAAAATCAGCGAGAGTAATCCCAGTTACTCTCTCAAATAGCTGAGTATCGAGAGAGCTAATTACGTGAACTAATGACTCTTCACGAAAATCTGTTAAGTACATAAAAACTGGAACTGCTTGAACAAACTTCTTAAGCTTTGATCTAAGTGTCTTGACTTGTTCCCTTTTTGCCTTCTTTGCTTTATCCACTTCTGGATCATTCGCTGCCGGGGACCCGGTGTTTGGCTTCTTCGCTGCTTTCGCCTTTTGTGAGTTGGAAATGATTTTTGAAGCTTCTTGGCGGAGATTTCTGAAGTCTTCCATTTGCTCAAGTTGCGCCAACAGTTCCTCCTGTCCAAGTAATTTCTTTAGGACATTCTCAGAAAGATCTATCAGCTTGTCACTTCCCCAACGCTTTGCGAGCATGGCAGCTCCCACACGAGAGGTTCCCCAATCCATGACAGCATTGACATCAACAGGATCCATGCTGCCGCCATAAAAACGATAGATAGGCAGAAATTCAATAAGTTCGTGAATTGTCTCTACCGGCGATGACTTGGTGGTTTCTCCTGCGAGTTTTGTTCCATACTGGTAAACCAATGTAAGCGCTCTATTGGGATCAAAGTCAAAGACGTAACAGATCTCTTTATTTATTGTTCTCGATCCATCATCGTTTTTTGTTGCCCAGGGAGACTGCACCCGAAATGCGGCTTGGAAATAGGACTCGGGAGCCTTTAGTGATCTCAAAATCAGGATTGCTCCCCACTGTGGAACGGTTACTCCTGTCATCAATTTTGCAACTGAAAGCGTGATGGTTTGTTTACCAAGTTTTGCCGCCTTTGCAAGCATTGCATCAACTGGCTTTTTTGCTTCTGCTCCCATTTTGGCGCCACTTCCGGCAGCAACATGGACAAGATAATTCTGAAAAAAAGAATTGCTTTCAAGTTCTGCTTTCATCGCATGAGCTGATGCGACAGTTGGGAGTAACCAGACCGAGTGCTCGACTGCCTGCGCAAACATTGGATTGCTATATGGAAAAGCTGGTTTTGAATTAGAGAGTAACTTCTCTTTTGCGCTCTGTACCAATTGGCCACGAAGCATATTTAAGAACTCTCTAACTCTTTCCCGATCCTTAAAGTGATATTCCGCCCCTACTTTGTCTGCGGCAAAGAAACCTGATAAATCGAATAGTCCTTCTGGACCATAATCGAGTTCACTTGTCGTTAGGTCAGGGAGCGCATAAGTAAACATCTGCATTTGAGGCAGTTCGCGATAAGGATTCTTAGCTGGGTCTCGGTTTGCTACCTCATTCCATTCTCTCTTTGCCTGTTGTTCATTCGGATAAGTCCAGTTAAAAATTGCATCTTCATTGAACTCGCCTTCGGTAAGGGCCCTGAATGGAGTTCCTGAAAGGTAGAGATAATTCTTACTCGAAAGTCTAAGCTGAGCCGCATCAAGGTCGTCTGCACTTGGTCCTTCTGGATTAGCTGAGTAAAGACGTGGAGTTCCGGATTCAAGCATTACGGAAAGTTCTTCAGCTTTTTCAATCTCTTCTTCTTCTAATTTATTTGAAGAGTCCTTCAGAGGAACTGTAGAACAAAGTTCCTTCGCTGCACCTTGCCAGGCACCAAAATGATATTCGTCTAGAACAATACAATCCCAGTCAATAAGGTGTAAATCAACGTTGTGCTCCTTGACCCCTCCCTTGGAAGTCGTTCCAAGCAAATCCTGAAAAGAAGCAAACCAAACCATTGGCTGATCAATGTCTGGATCAACAACTGAGTCTCTGGAGGCAAAAACCCAGTCAGTAAAGTCAATATGGGAGGAAAGGTCGTCTCGCCAAGCATCTCTCACAGCCGGTTTGTATGTGAGAACTAAAACTCTTTGCCATTTCATCTTCTCTGCTAATTTATAAGTTGCGAATGTCTTACCAAACCGCATTTTTGCGTTCCAAAGAAATCTTGGTGGGTGAGAATCGCTCGCATGCGACTTAAAGTATTTCTCTGTTAATGAAACTGCGTCTGATTGCTCTGGGCGTAATCCAAAGTCCTGAGTCCTTGATGAGTCATATTTGCGACCTGATCTAACTGCAGCAATAGCTGCCGAAATTTCGCTTAAAGATGCTTCTACAACTTCACTTACGCGATTTATTCCTGCTGAATCAAGAACTTTATGAACAGCATGATCATCAAAGAAGCTTCCGTCAGCTCTTACAGCTTCCTCATCGAGATGAATGACAATTCCTTCTTGTTCAGGATAAAGCGTTCCTGTTTGTTCCTTAATCCGAACTTTAGGATCTAGTCTTCCCGTGAAGCCAACTTTAAATTTTCCTCTTCCAGAAATGGTTGTCGACCCTACGGTTCGTGTCCATTCAGTTTCATAACCTGGTGCGCTGTAAACATAAATGCGACCAGATGTTGAACGGTTGCTCATTCGTAATCCTCTTCAAGTACATCAACAAGTGAACCTTCGGTCTCTTCTCTTGCTCCTGGAGGTCGATATTTAACTCCACCTGGCATATGAGATTCTGGTATGGGGGAATTAAGTGAAAGAATTAGATCCCGCTTATGGATCGCAGATTCGATGTATCCAATTTCAGCTTTAGTTAGCTTGAAGTGTGCATAGAGTTCTTCGTCTGACCATCTTTTTGTCATGTCCATCAATGGTACAAATCTAAATCGGTCAGGCCTTACATCTTGTGTTGACTTACGTTGGAGCACAAGAAATCGAACAAATTTAGTGGTTAAGTAATTTGCATAATTTTCTGCTTCCTTTTTTGTCTTCCACACTCCTGCAATTAAATATGTTTGGGTGCAAACCGATCCAGGTGCTAGTGCTATCGGTTCTCCTAACACATAGGAAATCTCCCGCCCATGACCATCTCCCGCCTTGGGGATAAGAACTTTGTATTTATCCAACCAATCCAAATTCTTTTCAATTTGTGATTTCTTAATATAAGCAACATGGCTTCCAAAGATCAATGGAATCGAGTCCTTGAATGGCTTTTCTTCCGCACCTTTATAATTTGTTGTGATTGATTGCCCAAAAGGAAATTGTGATGAAAATAGTGGACTTAAAGATAACTCTTCTTTTGTCGGACGACATTTCATTACAATTGAAGAAGCATTGTTATCGCGTATTACTACCCCATCGCCTTTTCGCAAGTCTCGAGTAACAGTTGATGTAATCTGCCCATCAATTCTCGTGGAGAATTCGCAATCACCTTCGAAATCTCGATCCCATAAGAAGTAATTGACGCCACCTTTTATTTCAACTCCTGGGAAGCAGTCAAAAAGCTTAGGGTTGTCAACTATTTTCCGAATATGACGATCTTTAATCATCCGAATTCTAAATTCATCAAGTCCTTTTCCTCCCATAAACCATCTTGAAGGAACAATCATCGCCAGGTATTTAGGCTGGAGCTCTAAAGCTCTCTCAATGAAGAAATGGTAAATGGGTGATTCACTGGTACGTCCATCACCAGTTTGATAGGGAGGATTACCAACAATCACATCGAATTTCATATCTTTCAGCTCCTCCGTTGGATAGGTGTGGTGGATAAATGCATATGCATAATTTTCACGGCTATTGCCACGTTCGAGTAGAACCGGTGCATGGCACTTACGACATGAACCAATTGCCTTACCTTCTTTATTGAGAATGTAGTCATGCTCAGTTTGAATGAATGGCACATTCCCATCAGGTGAATCAAACTTGATAACCGAGTGTGAACTTGAAGCGTCTCTAGATACGTAAAGTGATCTACGAGTCATTTCTCCATGAACCTGAGTGATTCCGCAGCCATAAAGCATTTTTCCAAGAATGTGCTGTGCTCTTTTTTCAGGATTTGGTTGCCACTCTTGAAGACCGTCCATAAGGCGGATAGCAACTTCACGAAGAATTGAACCTGATTTTGCAGCAGGGTCTAACCACTTCAGGTTTGGGTCAGCCCAAACTTCTTCTGGGAGGGTGTCCAGTAATGCCCTGGCTAGTATCGGAGGAGTTGGAATTGCATCTGAAGAAAGAGCGGCAATTACATCAAGAATATCTGGCATACGTTTTGTGGAATCCAAAACAGTTGCTGCGGTGAGTTTCGCACTCATCACTTAACCTTTTTCTTAATTGGACTCTTTTTAGACTTTTCAGTCCCACCCAGGGATGAATAGTGAATTGGCCCAAGATCAAGAGTTTTTTCTTCCCAAAAAAGATCTCGCTCAGATTCGGGGACAAGAGCACAGCTTTGAATTCGTTGGAAGCAACCTCCAGGCATGGGTAGCCAGTCGATAAGTAGAATCTCACGAGCATTATTCAGCGAGTCACCTAATGCAAAGTTCTCAGAAATTATCAGGTTCAAACAACTCAAAAAACCTATTGAGGGCTCAACAGTGTTTGAGTCATTTTGAAAATATCCAAGTATCTCATTGGCAACTCGAACTCTTACTTCGGTCACATTCTCTGGGGATATATCGATGCCATAGATCGAACTAACAGCTCTCAGTAATTTAAACTCATATTGTTCTCTTGACGAACAACTTGCTTTTGTTACAAGTTTCAGTTTTCTTCTTAAGATTTCAACCACAAAATTTCCTGATCCACATGTGGGCTCTAGAAACTTAATATCAAGAGCTTTAAATGCGTCTGGAAATAAATCGAGTATCGCATCCACTTCGCGCTGGTGAGTAAATACTTCAGCCAGCTCTCGCACTCTTGCGCGTGATCTGAGTTCTTCATATTCATACTCGATTGCATTGAATATTTCTTCGATAGACGGGTCCGACGAGCCACCCGATTCATGCCAAGGTGAATCTTCATTTTGTAATTCCCAGCCGACATCTGGGTCTGCAGCTTTATCCGCTCGCCATGGACTCAACCACCATGAGGCATCCAAAGATCCAAGTTCCGGTTTTTGACCCGTCTTTGGAACCTTTTTTTCACCTGCTTGGTTCGAATCCACCGATTTCTCCTAAGAAAGATAGTCCCCTGGCTAGGGCTAAAAATACTTGGGTTGACTGACATACGGGAGGTTTCAAGGTGCATTTACGCGATTAAATTTCTAAATCTGGTTAATGCGATGGATAAATCAACATCTACGCTCGAGCCTGGAGGTTTTGTAGTTCAATTCGCGAGCCTTAGCCTCCATTAGATCCCGTTCTTCCTGGCTTTTTGCTACAGGTAGAAACTTATAACCACCAGATTCACCACTGCTGCGTTGTCCAGGTACTTTTGGTTTCTTTGGCTTAATTGGGCCTTGCGTTTTCTTCGGATTAATCTTTCCAAACTGTTGTTCATTTAGCATGAGGGCTACTGTCTTTCTTTAGAAGTTGGTTTCTACGTGCGTGACCGGGTGTACACGGCACTTTTGTTTAACTATCAGGTATTTCTGTTCATAGA
>CAIYQS010000015.1 GCA_903928395.1 uncultured Actinomycetes bacterium
CAACCAAACTTGCTGTTGGGTACACACTTGATGAGATCGAGAACGATGTTACAAAAAGCGCTTAGGTCATTGGAGAAGAAAGGAAGCACCTTCTCTTGGATTCGAACAGGAGAATCCCTCGAGTCGCTTCTTACAAAGATTGGAATACCCACAGAGTGGCGTTTGCAGCAAGTGCAAAGGGCGCTATGGCTTGGAGCAAGTATTGAAGAGGTTCATTCCATCTCCAAAATCGATCCCTGGTTTCTCGCCCAAATACAAAGAATCAACGAGATCGCAGATGAAATAGCGAAAGCACCAACGCTAAGCGGGCAGCTGCTTCGCCTCGCAAAATCAAATGGATTTTCTGATAATCAACTAGCCGCCCTTCGCGACGTATCGGATCTATCCATCCGAAACGAACGGCTCTCACTGGGGCTTCATCCAGTTTTCAAAATGGTTGACACTTGTGCCGCCGAATTTGAATCGATGACGCCTTACTACTACTCCTCTTACGATCTAGAGTCAGAAGTCCTGCCTCGAACCAAGCCAGCAGTGATTATTTTGGGGAGTGGACCGAATCGAATCGGCCAAGGGTTGGAATTTGATTATTCGTGTGTGCATGCAGCATTCGCACTTCGTGAAGCAGGTTTCGAGACAATTATGATTAATTGCAATCCCGAGACCGTTTCGACCGATTACGACACCTCCGATCGACTTTATTTTGAACCACTCACTCTAGAAGATGTGATCGAAGTGATTGCCGCAGAATCCGCAGCCGGTCCGGTTCTTGGAGTCATTGCACAACTCGGGGGACAAACCCCTCTTGGGCTGGCTCGTGGATTGCTCGATGCCGGTGTGACAATTTTGGGAACGAGTCCCCACGCCATTGATATGGCGGAGGATCGCGGTCAGTTTGGAAGAATTCTGCAAGAGAACGGTCTGAACGCACCCCAATTTGGTCTGGCAAGTTCCTATGAAGAGGCTGTATCTGTTGCTGCAGAAATTTCGTATCCGGTTTTAGTGCGACCATCCTTTGTTCTCGGTGGTCGAGGAATGGAGATCGTTTATGACGACGAATCTCTCAAGGGTTTTATTGAAAAAGCTACCGAGATTACTCCGAATCAACCGGTTTTGATTGATCGTTTTCTTGATGATGCTATCGAAATAGATGTGGATGCCTTGTTTGACGGAAGCCAGCTCTATATGGCGGGAATCATGGAGCATATCGAAGAGGCGGGAATCCATTCTGGTGACTCGGCTTGTGTGCTCCCAACTATTTCCTTGAGCGCTGTGCAACTCGATCACATTAAGGAAGCCACTGAGAAAATTGCTCGTGGGGTGGATGTCCGCGGACTTATTAATATTCAATTTGCCATTTCACGAGCCGATGGAATTCTCTACGTTTTGGAGGCGAACCCAAGGGCGTCGAGAACTGTGCCATTTGTATCAAAAGCAACCGGGATACCGCTCGCCAAAGCAGCAGCGCTAATTTCCATTGGTCGCGACATCTCCGATTTACGTGAAGTCGGAGTATTGCCAACTTCTGGCGATGGAATCCCATTTGGAATGTGCGTCAAAGAAGCTGTTCTCCCATGGAATAGGTTTCGTAGAATCGACGGAACTGGCGTTGACTCGGTGTTAGGTCCAGAGATGCGGTCAACCGGAGAAGTAATGGGAATTGCCAAAACGTTTGGCGAAGCCTATTCAAAGAGCCAGACTGCTTCATTTGGCACCCTACCGAGGAACGGGAGTGTATTCCTCTCACTTTCGGAACGCGACAAGGCTGCGAGCATTCAACCCGCGCGTGAATTGGTAGCGCTGGGTTTCAATTTGTTTACGACCGCTGGAACACATGCCTTACTTCTTAACAACGGTGTGCCATCGACTTTGGTTCGCAAGAATTCAGAACCTGGCGCGGGCTTATCAGCGGTAGATATTATAAATACTGGGCAAGTTGATTTAGTTATTAATACCCCGCTTGGACGTGGAACTCGGCAAGATGGTTGGCTAATACGCACCGCTTCTGTGCAACGAGGAATCCCAATTATTACAACAATTGCTGGATTTAAAGCAGCGGTCTCCGGTATTACCGAGCTAAATCATCACGAAGCATCGGTTCGTTCGTTGCAACAATGGCAGAAACTTGTTGGACGATGATCAATTCAAGAGCTACTCAACTTGACGCAGAAATCATTTCAAATAAACGCGTCGGTTCCTATAACCACATGGTCTTTGCGGTCAATGAATTGGCTGGTGCTTGCCGCCCAGGAAACTTCGTAGCAATCGCGGTGGGGGGTCAAAGTTCTTCGATGATCCTCCGCAGAGCATTTGCTATCTATCGTGCAACAATGCGAGCTGACGGAGTTGGACTCTTGGAATTAGTAGTCGCCCCGCAAGGAAGTGGAAGTAAGTGGCTCTCTTCGCAAAGTATTGGACAGAAAGTCAATGTAATTGCACCACTTGGCACGGCGTTCGGAATACCAACAGAGCCAGTGAGTGCTCTTCTGGTAGGAGGAGGGTACGGATCTGCTCCACTTTTCGCACTTGCAGAAACTCTTAAGTCTCGTGGGTGTCGGGTCGATATGGTTCTAGGGGCTAGTACTGCGGGCAAAATTTATGCACCTCTAGAAGGAAAGCGATCGGTTAATTCTTTAACTATCACTACGGACGACGGTAGCGCTGGAACCACCGGACGGGTAAGCGAAGTTCTCCCTGCGCTCATTGACCAACACCAAACTGATGTGATTTATTCTTGTGGACCAATGGCAATGCTGGAAGCAATCACCGCGATATCGCAACAAGCAGGAATAGTTCACCAGTGTTCCGTGGAAGAATCCATGGCCTGTGGAATCGGAGTTTGTATGACCTGTGTTCTTCCGGTGAAGGGGGATGACGGCGTAATTCGAATGACACGTACTTGTATAGATGGACCAGTAATGGATGGCAACAGAGTGCTGTGGACGCGTTCACGAGAAATCCCAGATGGTGTGTGGGGAAAATGAACTTTGATTTTGGGACATCAATTGCTGGAACGTTTTTTCCTAATCCGATTTTCACCGCGTCGGGTTGTGCTGGATCAGGCAAAGAATTAGTTCACTTTTTCCCGCTGAACGAATTGGGTGCAATTGTCACCAAATCCATCATGATCAAACCAAGGAGTGGGCGCTCGACCCCTCGAATGGCCGAAACTCCCAGCGGAATGTTGAATTCAATCGGGTTACAAGGACCGGGGATTGAGCTATTTTTGGAAAACGATATTCCGTGGTTACGTGACCAGGGTGCTCGAATTATTGTCAGTATTGCAGGAGAGACAGTCGAAGATTACGCAGTTCTGGCGCGGAAATTGCGCAATATATCGGGCTTAAGCGCGTTAGAGGTAAATATTTCCTGCCCAAATGTTGAAAATAGAGGTCAAGTATTCGCGTGCAATCCTGAAACGGCGCGGGATGCAATCGCTGCAGTTCGTAGAAATATAGGTGGTGAGCTTCCCATCATCGCCAAACTTTCGCCGGATGTAACGGACATATCAGCCATTGCCGAGAGCGTTGTGGATGCGGGAGCCGATGGTTTAGCACTCATCAACACTTTGCTTGGAATGGTGATTGATACGAACACCATGTCGCCCAAACTTTCACAACGAACTGGCGGACTTTCTGGTCCCGCGATCAGACCAATTGCGGTCCGCGCCATCTACCAAGTCAGAGCTGCCATACCTTCAATTCCAATTGTAGGTATGGGAGGCGTAACTAACGGACGTGATGCCTTTGAACTGGTTCTTGCTGGAGCAAACGCGATTTCTATAGGAACTGCAACATTTGGTAATCCCATGGCCGCGATCTCAATTAAGGAAGAACTCGAGGAACTCTGCATTTCAAGGGGATTTAGTTCGTTTAAAGAAGTGATTGGCTACGCGCATCGCGTAGATTCCACATTAACAAGGGAGAATTGAACACTGTGACTTCACCAATCATCTTGGCATTGGATACCGACGATCTTGCAACAGCTATAAGCTGGATCGAAGCCACTCGAGAGTCGGTTGACATTTACAAAGTCGGATTAGAATTTTTCCTAAAATTTGGAAGTGCTGGATTGCAGGAACTGAGTAAACAAGGGAATTTTCAATTTTTTTTAGATCTAAAATTGCATGATATTCCAAACACGGTCAGTGGTGCGGTCGCGTCAATACGGGATCTAAAGCCGAGATTTCTAACCGTCCACGCTTCCGGAGGAAGCGCCATGATTCGAGCTGCTGCCGATGCTGCCCCTGAGGTCGCCATAACAGCCGTCACCGTTTTGACCTCACTTGATGAACCCGAGCTTCATAAAATGGGTATCAACTCAACGCCACTTGCTCTGGCAACTTCCCTCGCTACTAACTCCGTTTCCGCAGGTGCAAAGGCCATTGTTTGTTCTCCTTTAGAAGTTGCCGCCATCCGAGAACTCGTTAGTGAAGATATCGCTCTCATTACTCCTGGTGTCCGTCCTGCTGATTCGAATTTAGAAGATCAAAGCCGCGTGATGACGCCACGAGATGCCATTCGTGCTGGAGCGACCTTTATAGTTGTCGGAAGACCTATCACCTCATATTTCAATAAATCAGCTCAGGCGATGCGAGAACGTGCTGCCGAAATTAAGGAGTCCATTTCTTGACTCCAAACCCGCCACCTCACCTGACACTTGAACAGCGCCAAGCGGCACTGCTTAAAGCGAAAATTTCACGGCAAGAGCGCGCGCAGGTTAAACAGGCGATAGCCGATGGAGAACTCTCAGTTTTTGATGCGCTAAATGATCCCCGGGAGTCAATCCAACGGATGCGAGTTGTCGAGTTATTGTCTTCGCTTCCCGGCGTCGGAAAGACGCGTGCTTCGCTGATAATGGAACGGCGTAGTATTTCTCCTACTCGCCGAATTGGCGGTTTGGGGCAACTGCAACTCCGTGCGTTAGGAAAGGAATTGGCGGTGGCCAAGGCTGAACCCCGGCGAGGCAATCTCGTAGTTATCTCTGGCCCCGGTGGGGTAGGCAAAAGCACCATTACTGCTTTGCTCAGAAACGATCCGAGATTCTGGATAAGTGTCTCCGCCACCACAAGAGAGCCGAGGGCTGGTGAACGAGATGGGGTTGACTACTCTTTTCTTAGCACTCAAAAGTTCCAAGAGATGATCGATTCTGGGAGTTTTCTGGAATGGGCTGAGTTTGCCGGGAATAGATATGGAACGCCTAGGGCTCCGGTGGATGAATGGAGGTCGCTCGGAAAGCATGTCATCCTTGAAATTGAAATTGATGGTGCGCGCCAGGTGCGAGAGCGGGAACCAGGAGCGACCTTAATCTTCATTGCACCCCCATCATGGGACGAATTGGTGCGCCGGTTGGCTGGAAGGGGGACGGACTCTCCTGAGCGTAGGGCAGCCAGACTGGCCCTTGCCGAGCAAGAAATGGCTGCGGCTGGAGAATTTGATGCAATTCTTGTAAATGATCAGGTCGAAGGGTTGATAGACCAACTGGTATCCTTGGCGACTGCTTAGTTGCCGAATACGTTGAATAAATGCTAAATAAACGAATAGAGGGACATACATGTCTGCTGAACTAACCGATGGAATCACGCATCCTTCAATCGATGAACTCTTGGATGCTGCGGGGTCGAAGTACAGCCTCGTTCTCTATGCGGCAAAGCGCGCTCGTCAGATCAATGCGTATTACTCTCAACTCGGAGAAGGCCTACTCGAATATGTTGGACCGCTGGTGGAAACCTATGTTCATGAGAAGCCCCTTTCTATCGCGTTGCGCGAAATTAACGAAGGCTTACTCACCATTGAAAATCTTGAGCCGGTAGCAGAACACCCCACAGCAGAAGTTTCCGCTTAAACATCGCTATTTGACCAACAGAATTTTATGATTCCTAGGTCCCCTCAGATGACAGATGGCCGCGAAATCCTTTTGGGCGTTACTGGTGGAATCTCCGCTTATAAATCTTGTGACTTGTTGCGCCGACTGCAAGATCTAGGATTTCTAATCACAGTTGTTCCAACCCGTTCCAGTTTGAATTTCGTTGGAACTTCTACCTGGGAAGCGCTCTCGGGGCGAGAAGTGCCGTTGGAGCTATGGAACAACGTTCATCAGGTTCCGCACATCTCTCTTGCAAAACGCGCTGCGGCTATCGTCATCGCCCCAGCCACCGCGGATTTCATAGCAAAACTTTCCGCTGGCCTTGCGGATGACCTGCTCTCCAACGTCGCTTTGGCAGCAGCTTGTCCCATCATTCTGGTCCCAACCATGCACACTGAAATGTGGTTGAACGCCGCTACCATAGCCAATATAGCCACACTCCGTTCGCGTGGTTTTGTGGTGGTCGACCCAGAATCCGGTCGCCTCACAGGAAGTGATGTGGGAGTTGGTCGGTACCCCGAAACCAGCAAGATCCTCGAGACTCTTGATCTGACTCTCAAAAGCAAACGTGACCTCGTTGGAAAAAAAGTCCTTATAAGCGCTGGTGGAACCCGCGAAGCGATTGACCCCGTTCGCTATATCGGCAATCGCTCCTCTGGTAAACAAGGCTATGCAGTGGCCTATGCCGCCGCGTTGCGCGGTGCTCAAGTAACTCTGGTGGCAGCAAATGTTGACCTGCCAGATATCGAAGGAGTGGCGACGATTCACGTGGAAACGGCCCTAGAGATGGGTGTTGCACTCGAAAACCACTTCTCGGATGCGGACATACTTGTTATGGCTGCAGCGATAGCGGATGCGAGACCTGCTAGCCCCAGTTCACTGAAGATTGATAAGGAGCACCTCAGCTCCATCCAATTAGTACGCAATCCCGATATCACTGCGACTCTTACTGCTAAAAAAGCCCACCAGATAGTAATCGGATTTGCGGCTCAGACCAATGAGGATCCCGAGGCTGGGCTAGCAAAGGCCCTCACTAAATTGCAAGACAAACAACTCGATTTCATTTATTTTAACGATGTCTCAGCGGGCGCTATTTTCGGTTCAAATGATACGCAAGGCATCATCTTGAACGCAGCAGGGGATAGAACACCTTTCCACAAGGCAAGTAAAATGACACTTTCAAACAGACTTCTTGATTTCGCCGCGGATAAGTTAGGTTAACCCAATGACTAAGCGCCTATTTACTTCAGAGTCTGTCACCGAAGGACATCCGGACAAGATTGCAGATCAGATTTCCGACGCGATCTTAGACTCCCTCTTAAGTCAAGATATTAAAAGTAGAGTCGCGGTAGAAACACTTATCACTACAGGTCAAGTGCACATCGCTGGTGAAGTAACAACCAGTGGGTATGCAGACGTTATGAAAATTGTTCGTGACACCGTTTTGGATATTGGTTATGACTCTTCCGAAAAAGGTTTTGATGGAAATTCTTGTGGAGTTTCTATCTCCATTGGGCAACAGTCCAGTGATATCGCGCAAGGAGTTAACTCTGCCTTTGAGCAACGAGTCTCAGCCTCGGTAGATCCACTTGATCTCCAAGGTGCCGGCGACCAAGGTCTAATGTTTGGCTATGCGTGTACTGATACCGCTGAGCTAATGCCATTGCCGATATCTTTGGCCCACCAACTCTCGATGCAACTTTCAAAGGTTCGCAAATCGGGGGAGTTGTCTTATTTGCGTCCTGACGGGAAGACTCAAGTAACGATTGAGTATGACGGTGACAGGGCGGTTGCTCTTAATACTATTGTCATCTCATCACAACATTCAGCGGATGTCGATTTAGAGAAAACGCTTGCGCCAGATGTGCAACGACTGGTCATCGATCCGGTTATTGCGCAATTGTCGATCGATCATTCGAAAGTTCGTGTATTAATTAATCCGACCGGCCGATTTGTTACTGGTGGGCCAATGGGCGATGCCGGTTTGACCGGTAGGAAGATCATCGTAGACACATACGGGGGAATGGCTCGTCACGGAGGTGGAGCATTCTCCGGAAAAGATCCTTCAAAAGTAGACCGTTCTGCCGCGTATGCGATGCGATGGGTGGCGAAAAATGTAGTTGCCGCAGGATTAGCTACTCGGTGTGAAGTTCAAGTGGCATATGCGATTGGCAAAGCACAACCTGTTGGATTATTCGTTGAATGTTTCGGAACGAATAAAGTGCCTGTTCTACAGATCGAGGCGGCTATAGAAGCGGTCTTTGATTTACGTCCGGCCGCGCTTATTCGGGACATGAACCTCTTGCGTCCGATTTATCAACAAACAGCAAGTTACGGTCATTTCGGCCGAGAACTTCCAGATTTTACTTGGGAGAAGAGTGATCGAAGTGCCGCTTTGCAAAAGGCCGTTCAGGGATAAATCACTGTGGCTGAAGTAAAGCCACTGAAATTACGTCGCGAGTTTGCTCGAGCACGAAGATCTCGAGCACTCGTAGATCCCTATGCTCGGGTATTAGTTGATCATCAGATTATTCATCTGGAACACTATTTTGATTACCTGGTTCCGGAAGAATTAAGTGAATCCGCTGTAATTGGTGCGCTAGTTGAAGTCGAGATCGGCCACATATTAAAGCAAGGAATTGTTCTCAACCGGTCTAGCGAAAGAGCTAACCAAGGAGAACTCAAGGAGATTCTCAAAGTACTCTCAACCGCGCCGTATCTTCTTTCCGAGCAAATCACTCTCTTCGAAGCCGCCGCACATCAGTATGGCGCGAGCCCATGGGATTTCATCCGCAGTTGCGTACCTCCTTTTTCAAAAGTCGGGGAACGAAGATTCCTAGAAATTCAAGAAGTCGCCCCGAGAGATTTGCCCAAGGATGCTAAGCAAGAATTACCCACCTCCCTTCACGAGAGATTAGTTTCGCCAACACAGCTGATTTGTGCGATCGAGACCCCCATCTCGCATCCTTACTGGAAATTGATCGCAGCTATCGCAATTGAACGATTAATGGTTGGTAATGTTTTGGTAGTCACGCCAAACGAAAGAGAGCTAAACCTTCTAAATTTAGAATTACTTTCCCGAGGAATTACTCCACTCGTGATTAGCTCAAGTTCTGGGAAGAGCGAGAGGTATTTTCAATATCTCCAAACTAGGTCCACTGAGCCAAAGATAATTTTAGGTACAAGGAGTTCAACGCTACTTCCACTCTCTGGAAATTCTACAATCATCATCCAAGATGACTTGGATGAATCACATTACGAACGAAGGTCTCCCACCTGGAATACCCGGGATTTGGTTCGACTCCGCGAAGCAAGCAATTCCGTGATATTCATAAGTGCGACAATTAGTTTAGAAATTGCAAACCGCATCACACAAGGGGAGTTAACGCTTTTTAGGTTTCCAGAGCAAGAGCGTATAAGAATTAGGTCAGCTAACCTCGAGAAGCCACAAGATTATTATTCTACAATCCGCGAAGGATTAAGGCGTGGCTCCGTGCTCGTGAGTGTCGGTGCCACCGGTTATGTCACTTCATTTTCATGTCAAAAGTGCAGAAATGTTGCGCTCTGTGAATGCGGAGGGAAGTTATATTTTCCAACGCGAGCCATCAATCCAGTGTGCGCAACCTGTACTTCCGTGGTTATTGGATGGAAATGTCCATGGTGCCAGGAAAATAGACCAAGAATTTTACATAGTGGTGTTCTAAGAAAGGTTGAGGAGTTTGGCAAAGCCTTTCCTCAGCAGAGCATCATAAGTTCTTCAGCAGAGAATCCGGTTTCCATACTCCCTGATGGGAGACATCTCGTGATAAGTACTTCTGGAGTTGAGCCACGTGGAATTTATGCAGCGGAGGTCTTCCTGGATTTAGAGGGTCGATTGTTGCGAACTACGCTTCGAGCCGCAGAAGAATTGAGGTTTCACATTCTTCGCAATTTGTCGATGATCGAAGCCGGCGGTGAAACATATCTCGAGTTACTTCCATCAGATGCTTTTTTACAATCGTTGTTGCGAAGAAATACTTTGGATTCGGCGCAACGAGAGATAGCAGAACGCGATGCAGTCCTCCTTCCTCCAAATTTCTTAGTAGCCCTCGTCACGGGAACTTCAGTAGGGGATTCAAGGAGGATTTTTGAAACACTACCGGATTTGGAAGTAGTAGGACCTTTTCTTCGAAGTGGAAAGAAAACAGTTCTTCTTAAAGCGCCTATAGGACGCACACGAGAGATCGTAGAACTGCTCGTTCAGGTCAACAGAGTGCAAAGTATGCGGAAAGAACCACTTTTGAGCTACAGATTAAACCCTTATTCTTTGAATTGAGGAGGTGCCTAGTAGACTGATCGCATGTCTATTCAGCCGATCCGCCTTTTTGGGGATCCAGTACTGACGACTCCAGCTAGCCCGGTAGCGACCTTCGATCGCGAGTTGCGGCGGCTCGTCAAGGATCTTTTTGACACCATGAATGATGCTCCTGGAGCCGGATTAGCTGCACCCCAGATTGGTGTGCCCTTGCGAGTCTTCGTCTGGGACGTTGACGATGTACCTGGCCACCTTATTAATCCAACACTTTCGCTGAGCGAAGAAATGCAGGACGGTGAGGAGGGTTGCCTTTCCTTCCCAGACCTGCGATATGACACTCCTCGAGCCATGCGGGTAGTAGCACGTGGACTGGATATGCACGGCGAACCAATTACCATTGAAGGTTCAGAGTATCTTTCGCGAGCAATTCAGCACGAAACCGATCATTTGGACGGAATACTTTTTATCGATCGAATGCCTGCCGAAACCAGGAAAGAAGCAATGAAGGAGATCCGCGAAAGCGAGTGGTTTGGATCCGCTATTGCGCATGGTCGAGAACCCGTGATCAAGGTTTCACCCCACAGCACTCGTGGCCTAGGAATATAGGTTAATTTGCAAATTTCCGTAGCATCTTCGTCACACCTCGCGATTCCCATCATTGAGGCGGTTCTCGCTTCAGAACATACCTTGGCCTCGATTATTACCTCTCCAGATCAAAAAGCTGGCAGGGGACAAAGAGAAAAACCCACGGAGCTCGCCCTGTGGGGCGAGGAGCGGGGATTCTTAGTTGCGAAGCCGTCGGATACTCCGACTTTGAACCAGCATTTGCTTGTCGCACAGCCCCAGTTGATCATCACCATTTCTTATGGGCGAATGATTCCCGTTGAGGTTTTACATGGTCCAAGATTTGGTTGGCTAAATGTTCATTTTTCACTTTTACCTCGCTGGAGAGGAGCAGCCCCAGTTCAATGGGCTATTTTGGATGGCGATGCCAATACCGGAATAACGATTTTTAAACTCGATAAGGGAATGGACACGGGTCCCATCTTTTACCAAGAAGAGGTAGAAATAGGACATTCAGATACATCCAACGATCTTTTGGAACGAATGAGCCATCTGGCCGGCAACCGAATCATGGATGTAGTTGCCACTATTCGCAAAGGCGTGAAGGCGACGGCTCAACCCAATTCCGGAATCACATTGGCGCCTAAGATCTCAAAGGAGATGGCAAAGATTGAGTGGAATTTGGGTGCTGATTCAATTTTAAGAAAATTTCGGGCGCTAGAAGAGCGTCCTGGTACCTGGTCCAATTTTAGAGGCGAAAGGATAGGAATTCACCAAGTTACCGAGTCGTTATTGCCCAATTCGCTCAAAGAGGTTGGCGAAGTGGCACTCGTTGATGGATCACTTTTGATCCGTTGCGATGACAGCACCTTGAAAATTACAGAAGTAACTCCGGCGGGTAAGAAGCGCATGAGTGGCGCAGATTTCGCTCGAGGAGCCCGACTTCTCGTTGGAGAGCGTTTCGAATAGTGGCAAATGTCGGCAGAAAGCCAAAGCCAGAGGCGACCCGACTCCTCGTCTTTAATTTGCTTACTCAGGTCAATCGTCAAGGTGCGTACGCCAATCTCCGTTTACCAGAACTACTTTCATCATCTAATTTAGAAGAACGCGATCGCGCATTCGCTACTGAACTTGGGTACGGTACTTTACGCATGCAGGGGCTACATGATGAACTCATCAGACGACATATCGACCGTCCATTTGATGAATTGGACCCGGGAATTGTGGATCTTTTGCGAATGGGAATTCATCAAGTCACGCAGATGCGGGTTCCTGACCATGCCGCAGTTGGCGAAACCGTGGAAGTTGCCCGTGCGACTATCGGTGAATCCAGAGCAAGTTATGTTAATGCGTTGCTTCGAAAGACCACTGCTGATACCGATTTCTTCAACGATATTTCCGCGATAGTTGACCAGAAGAAAAGATTATCAATTATGTATTCTCATCCGGAATGGGAAGTCGCGGCATTCTTCGATCAACTTCAAGATTGGGATGACGTTGAAAAATTGCTTCACACTAATAACGTTCCCGTAAAACCCCACCTCATCGCATGGCCAGGGCGAAGCACCGTCGAGGAACTTGTCGCAGAGGGAGGCTTTCCACTTGATTGGACAAGTTATGGAGTCCTATCTGCAAAGATGCCAGGCGCATACCAGGCCATTAAGGAGCGTCGAGCTGGTGTTCAAGATCGCGGATCTCAGTTGGTGTCGCAAATATTTTTAAACACTGCGAC
>CAIYQS010000016.1 GCA_903928395.1 uncultured Actinomycetes bacterium
AAGTGGAGGGATATTAATTGGGTTTAGAGTGTCTCAATGGATCTGTAAAGGGATCTCAGCTAGTCACTCCAGTCGGTTTCAACCCAAACAAAAGAGTCAGTTTGGAATTTACTGATTATTAAGTGCAACTTTGACCAATCATTCTCGCTATAAGCATCCAAACGTCCCATCAATTCATTGCTGCCATTGATTCCCATTTCGGCGAGGAAATCTTTTATCTTGGTCTCATCGACCGTATGGGAACAGTCCGTTCCAGTTCCACCAGCAGGACTGCCTATCGAATACGCCTCCATTTTTACCTGAGAGTTCTCAAGAATCAGCTTGTAGAAACCACCCTCTGCGGTATCGAATAATCTAAATTCAGTCATTGGCGTTGAACCCATCGTTTTCTATGGAACTTTGCATAATCTCAATTGCCGTCCGAAGGGGATTAAGTAGCCCTGCTGTCACTCCACCCTCTTCCAGTGCTTCATATACTGAGTTGTAGTACCAAAGAATCAACTCTGGGGTGGCTTGGGTGTTGAACCTTTTCCAGACCTTATTTCCAATGGATTGGATATCAGTCGCGATGGCACGGGCGTTGTGTGTCTTGTCGGCTGCGTTGACAAGCAAGGTATCAAAATCACTTGATTTGAGATGTTTGATATGAGCTTCCTTTCGTTCGGGCCAGGGGGCTTTCTCCTCATAACTCGCCACAAGAGAATCGCTACAACCTCTTACGATTTGAGAAACGCGTCTTCCAAACATCTGTTCAATATCTTTAAGCCGGGACTCACCGCCGCAGTCTTCGGCGATATCGTGAAGCAAACCGGCTATGACTTGGTCTTCATCACCGCCGACTTCGATGATGAGAGATGCCACTCCTAGTGGATGGCAAATGTAGGGATTTACTGTAGATTTTCGAGTTTGATTGCGATGTAGAGCGGTCGCATAAGCGACAGCAGATATGAATCTGTCGCTGAGTTGGACGTGGGGTGCGATGGATTTACTCATTAGGCCTCCTTCGAATTTTGATCCGATGCATTTGGAATTGGATCTTGGAAAAGTTGGCGAGCAAAATGCTCCGCCCATTCATCTATTTGCTTGGACGTCATGGAGTCGAAATTGGAAGGCAATGTGGAATAAAACCTTTTCGGGCCTTGGTTTAGAGATGCTTCATCCTCTGTGTTCATTCATAATCCTCTCGCTCTTCCCGGGTGTACCTTGCTTCCCGAGCTGCTCTTCCCAAAAGACCACCGAAACGCGATGTCGCGGTTGGTAGGAGATCGGCTAAGGGGGCCATAGATCTCCTTCTGAAGCAATTAAAAGATAACACGACGGACTGACATCGAATCGGGTTTGGAATTTCTTACATATTTAAGAAGAGGTGCGCTAGCCTGAAGTCGTGCTCGCCTACCTCGCCACTAAGGGACAATTCCTTCGGGATGCTCCCAATATTGAAGATAAGGTAAAAGATGCGGTTTTTAAACATCTAAATCTTCGAGTGGGACCAGCGGAGTACAACTCTTGGCGCAATTCATTGGGAAATGCCATGTTTCACATTATGAATACGGACACTATCCCCGACGATGCTGCAGTGGCCGTTGAGTATCGGTTAAACGGGCGGAAGTTTCGAATTGATTTTATGGTGGGCGGGACCGACTCTTCAGGAAATGAATCGATCAGTATCATCGAGTTGAAGCAGTGGTCCGACATAAAGTTCTCGGATTTAACTGATCATGTAAGGACAATCGTGGGGGGTGGAGTTCGCGATGAGCAACATCCCTCATATCAGGCATGGAGTTATTTAAGTCACCTGAGTAATTTCAATGAATACGCGTATTCGAATCAAATGAACATCAATGCCTCTGCATACTTGCACAATTGCCTGAACGCGCAGATTGTTCGTGACTCTAGATACAACGAGATAACCTCCAAAGCCCCCGTTTATATTAAAGGAGAAATTGAAGCGCTTCGTTTACATATTTCTGATGTTATTCACCATGGTGTGGAAACGGACTTATTTAGGGAGATTGATGCAGCCTTAATTCGGCCATCAAAACAACTCGCAGACGCTGTTGGAGGAATGCTCGAAGGCAAGGAGGAGTTTGTTTTATTAGATGATCAGAAGACGGCATTGGAGCGAATAATTGAAGCCACCAATGTGGCTCAAGATGGACAGAAGCAAGTTTTGATCATAAATGGTGGACCAGGAACCGGAAAGTCGGTTATTTCAATTAATGCTTTAGCACGAATCACTTCAGATCGACTTAATGCCCGCTACGTAACGCCTAACGGCTCACCGCGCAAGGTTTACGAATCAAAGCTCAGCGGCATTATTCCTGGAGACACTTTCAAGCACTTATTCACGGGGTCGGGATCTTTTTGGGACTCTGACGAGGATGCCTACGACGCCTTGATCGTTGACGAGTCTCACCGCCTCACCATGAAATCAGGGTTCATGAAGAATCTTGGCGAGAATCAAATTAAAGAGATCATTAACGCGGCGCGGACAAGTGTTTTCTTTATTGATGAAGCTCAAAGGGTTACTTGGGCTGACGTCGGAGAGGTCCGCACTATCGAAGAAGCGGCTGAACTCGCTGAAGCCAATGTTCAACATCTAACCTTAGATTCTCAATTCAGATGCGGTGGATCTGATGACTTCCTTGCTTGGCTTGACGACACCCTCGGCGTAAAGCCGACCCAGGATCACTATTTTTCAACGGAGCGATTCGATTTTAGGATCTTCGATTCGGTGAAGGAACTCGAAGCCACCATTCGGGACCAGAACAAAGAAGCCAACAAGGCCAGATTGGTCGCTGGCTACTGCTGGGAGTGGGATAGTAAAAACGATCCCGAGAAGTTCGACATTATCATTCCCGATGAGAAATTCAAGATGAAGTGGAATCTGAACGCAACTAGCCAAACGTGGATAATCGAACCCAACTCAGTCAACGAGGTCGGGTGCATCCATACCTGCCAAGGGCTGGAGGTCGACTATGTGGGAGTCATCGTGGGTGACGATCTCACTGTAGTAGACGGGGAATTGATGACCCGTGCTGAAAAGCGAGCAAAGTCAGACAAGTCTTTAAAGGGGTACAGAAAGGCGCTGAAGGAGAGCCCAATTGAAGCCGAGCTCAAGGCTGATGAGATCATCAGAAATACCTATCGGACGCTCATGACCCGAGGGATGAAAGGTTGCTACCTGTATTTCGTGGATAAGAACACTTCGCAATATTTCAAAAATTTACTTTCGACTCTCTAGGTGATTTCAATTTACTTTCGGGATAAGTATTGTTCATCTCTGATGAATCTGTAGGAATTACAAAATCGCGAGGTGGATAAATTGGCAACACATGAAGTATTTATGACTCAACCAACTGATCAGATCATTCACTCGGATGTTAAGTTCAGTATCAAAAGAGATTGCTCAAAATTAGGTGAGCTGCACGTCAGCAAAGGTAACGTGGAGTGGTGGCCATCAGGGAATAAGAAGAATAAACTCAGGTTGACCTGGAAACAATTTGCAGAAATTTTTGAGACGGAAGGTCGAACCATTCACGAGTAGACAATACATATTTCCACAGCCAAAGGTCATCTATTAGTGACAGCCTTTATGACTTTCAAATTGACCGTATTCGCGACACGGGATCCTGCTCCCACGAATTTGGGGTCCAAGTGGAAGGATCCGATCTATATTGAAAAAAATGATTCAGGATTGTGAGGACACCGTGAATCCCAAAAAGGCACACGTAAATTCAATTCTCAACCAGGTTGATCACTGTCTTGTGATTCCTCCATATCAGCGTCCGTATGAATGGAATCGAATACGTTGGCAAGGCTTAGTTGTGGATATTATGGAACTTGCTAAATCTGGCTTGTCGAATCAACACTTTATCGGAGTTGCTATCACTGCTTACGACAAACCGGAGTGTAGCTTTGCAAAAGTTCCGTATCTTCACGCTCATACTGACCTTATAGATGGCCAACAACGCCTCATTACACTGCGGGTCTGGTTGCAAGCCGTTCTCGACTATGCAGCTGAATTAAGTAAAGAGAAATTTGAGAACGAACTTAGTTTTGCAAACTTGCAAGTGCAAGAATCTGATCGTTCGGACTGGGAGATAGTGCAAGCTGGGAAGTGGCGTGAGAATTATCGGAATTTCAAACCAGATCAATCTGGAATATTGCATGCCTACACGTACTTTCGATGGATCTTGTGGTTAGGTGAGAATGCACTTTCTTTAGATGAACCGGAAGCTTTACCAAAGCTAAAGAGCCCGAGCGAATTCGATTCGAATAAGATTTATGACTTCTGGAAACTGGCTGTCCAGAAACGCCAGGAGAGCAGTGTCACTGCAAGTGATTACGATTCTAATTTGCAAGTAAAGAGATCGAAAACTCCAGATTGGAAATCATTAATAGCCTCGACTCTTCAACAACTCTATTTGGTAGTGATCGAACGCGAAGCCAGCGACGAGGATGCTGCTGAGCTATTCAATGCATTAAATGGCAAACGAACTGAACTTCGCGAATTTGATCACATTAGAAATTTCATATTTGCGAGCATCAAAGACCAGAGTATGCGCGACAAATTATATAGAAATACGTGGAAGTATGCCGAACAGACCGTTAGGCAAGAAAAGATTACGGTTCGGGGATCATCGGCACTTGACACCTTTGTCTATGACTATCTAATAGCAATTGGCGAAAAGAAATATCAGAACAACATCAGCAAAGACAAAACAGCGATCCACTTCGTTAGATATTTTAATTCGAATCGAAATAAATATGATAGTTATTCACTTGCCGAACAAGAGCTAATTCCGTATTTAATCTGCTGGACGCTTGCAAAGCGTTATGGCGAATCGATTCAAGTGAATAATAAGAAATATTCTCTCCCAAAAAAATCTCAGAATTCGTTGAAATTAATAGAATGGCTTTCAAGTGGGCCAGTTACTCCATTGATCTTACATTTAATTAAACAAAATCTTTTCGGTAGAATGACGCAGATTGATTTACAAAAGGGACTGAGCGCAATTGAAAATTTCTTGGCTCGAAAAGTACTATCAGGACAACCGCTATCTCCATTACGGACAGTAATCATGGAAATGTGCGCTCAATTAGGGGATGATTGGAAAATCCCACAACTTTTATCAGCCCTTGATGCCATTAAACCCACGGACTATGAGCTACGTCGAGCTCTTTTGGTTCGGCGGGTGAATGGGCATTATGAAGATTCCGCGGAAATGTATGTACGTCTCAGACCTCGACAGATTTTGGCTATTTTCCAAGGAATTGAAACTGAATTAAGTGGGGAACTGACAGATTTATTAAGAGATGAATTGTCAGATGGACTCTCGGTCGATCATATTTTTCCGCAACGGCCAGACAAATGGAAAGTGGATCTAGGCAATTGGGATGTCGATGGTGAACACATGAAGAACCGACTTCATACATTCGGTAATTTGGCAGTAGTTCCCAAGAAACTTAATAATGAAATGTCGAACAAGAAATTTGAGGATAAGAGGACAACCCTAAAAAAGCATAAATTTGTCAAGCTCAGAATCAATGACGAATGGCTCAAATCAGCAAATAAGAAGTGGACACCGGATCTCGTAGATGAACGTGCGGCGGAGCTTTTTAGGATCTTTGTGCAACATTGGCCTCAAAAATCGAAACGATAATTTTACTTCGACGAGCTCTGATGCCTTCGTTTGATCCTGATTCGAGTCGAGGGCGATTGCGGTCTTGAAACGACTGGGGAAATTGCGGTGTCGGTGGCTTCCTCTAGGTTAAGAATTGGGAAGAATGCGTTTACGTAGGATTCTCAACGAAACTCGGGTAATCCGAACCAAAAGAGGGGAATGAATTTGTCGAGGAATAATTTTGCTAATCAATGGCAATTCATGGAACACCCGCGAGGCTACAAAGAGACTGATCCGACTCAAGAAGAGTTCTTCAGTAATGCCGATGTCGTGAAAGAGGTTTCCTCTCTGGTACGCGAATCAATCCAGAATTCACTTGACGAAAGGCTCGATCTGAAAAAGCCGGTTGAAATGGTCTTCACTCTTGGGGCACAGTCAGCGAAAAAGAATCATCAATATTTTGATGCTCTCCTGCCTCACGTGGAACAGATTCCTGAACTCGAAGTTCCTAGCTTGGATGATCCAGCTAGTTTTTTGGTGATCGAAGATTTCAATACTCGCGGTTTGGAAGGAAGTGTTAACTCCGAGGCACCCACTAACGAAACGTTGGAAAAAGTAGAGAGGGAGAGTTCTCTGAGCGCAAAATCATTTAAAGAGAGTTACTTCTTCTTTCAATGGAAGTCAGGAAAGTCAAATAAGGGAGATGGCAATAAAGGGAGTTGGGGAGTGGGTAAAGTTGTATTCCCGCGGGCTTCGGCGATTAAGGCTTACCTTGTTTATTCCGTTCGGCGAAGCAACCCACAAGCTGATTCAGCGGAAAATATTCTCTTTGGGTCCGCCATATACAACTACCGACATGTCAAAGGGGTCAGGTATGACCCTGACTGTCATTGGATGGTTAAATCAAAATCATTTAAGTGTCCAGTCCCTTCGACAGACAAGCAATCGAGAAGTGAATTCATTAAGGATTGGAATCTTGCCCGAACAAAGGAAGAAACTGGAACGAGTATTGTTATCCCTTATTGTGAGCCATCGATTACCATTTCGAAACTTGTTCAGAGCATAATTCGAGATTATTTTGTAAACATTTTGAGCGGTGTTCTAGTCTGCACGGTTAGGGACTCAGATTCCGTGATAGTGATTAACTCTAAAACAATTATCAGTGAGATCGCCGATCTTGACAGTGATATGACGACTCGAGCCTCAAAAACAGAACAAGAAATACGAGATCTTTGCCATATGTATTTGGATAAGCTGCAAGAGAAATCCGTAGCCTTTGAAATTACTCATGAGCAAGATTTTGAAAATCAATGGAACCTGGTCGAGTTCGATGATGCGACAAGAGCTGAAATGGAAGCGGCTTGGGAGGATTATAGAACACTAGAAATAATTGTCCCTGTATCGGTTCCCGACATGCTCAATTCAAAGCGACAAGTGGTGGCGGAAACAATTGATGAATTCGTAGTTTTGTTAAAAAGGAGCGCGGGAGAGAGTTCCACAACCTTATTCTGCAGAGAAGGGATTCTCATCCCGAACGCAAACAACTATTCTAAGTTGCAAGAGACTATCTCTTTAGTGCTGGTTGGAGATGTATCTGGCGCAAAGTCCTCGATAAATACGATTGCAAATTTGTTGAAGTGGTCCGAGGGGCCGTCGCATGAATCTTGGTCTTCCCAGGGAACAAAGTTTAAGGGTAAATATAAGCCGATTAGAAACGGTGAAAGGGCCATCGTTTGGGTTAAGAACTCAGCAAGTAGCTTGATGGAGCTCATTCGTGCAGTCAATGAAGAAGTGGATTTGAGGTCATTGAGCGATTACGCACCTGATGATGAAGGTACCAAAACTCCGATCGGAGTCTCGGAGGATGAGCCGTATGTCAGACTCTTTTTAAAGCAAAGGAATGGGGACGGCAGGCTAGTTACTTTAGCTTGGAAATGTCGGAATCTTTCTCAAAACTCCTTTTCTCTTTATCGGATATCCCCCACGGAGCATCTCGTGGTGAAGGGGCTAAAAGAGACGTTTAGCGAAGTTGTTTTATCTGATTCCCAAGTATCCGAGAAATATTACATCGAGATATCTGACGGAACTCGAGTAATTAGATCAAATATTTTAACCTTGGATCCCGTTTCTTCAACTTCTGAAATATTCTTGATCCGGGATCGTTTTGCGAACTCACGAGTCGCGGGTTTTGAAATTTCGCCCGTTGATCAAAATCTAGTACCTATTGGTGCTGTATTGGAGGTGAGAGCTGGTTATGAATCACGTCAAGGGAACGCGATTTCAAAATGGTCAGCAGAAGATTTCATTTTGAAGAACATGATGGTCAATAGCTTTCTCCACGGGCTTCAAATTCTGGAGTCAGGCGATGAAAGGATGCTTTTTGAAATTCAAAGTTCGAACTTCAGCGTTGCTTGGGAAGGTTTCGATTCCTTGAGAAATGTCGAAGTCAACGCATCGATCGTGGGGAGGGTAGAGTGAAAAAATTCGTAAATATTACGGATCGTCTAGATCTTCATAAGACCTGCTTGGCGGGAACAAAAATAGTCATTCGAGGTGGCCGAACCATAGTGATTTTAGCCTGGGACTTAAAGGATGAGAGTTTGGATCCTAGCTCGCATGTTGTAGTTGATTTCTTCGTTCAGAATACAACAGAGAGTCGACGCGAGAAATTGGGACTATTGGGAAGCGCCTTAGGGAAAGAAGAGTTCGATATTAGTGGGATGTTAAATCCGCTTGACGTGAAGATTCGCCTGAAAGTGATTCGATACTCCGAAAATCTTCCAATGATTGTTGCGTTAATCGATAAGTTTGAACCCGAATCGCCTGATGAGGAGGGAGGAAATTCCCTTCTCCCAATAATCACTCTTGAAAATCTGAATTCGCCGTGGAAGTTTGAAATAGTTCAAGGAGTTCCGACCCTCTATTTATCGGGAAAGTCAGGCTTGGCGGGGAATCTGAAATCAAGAACCCAGGCAGCGTGGTTCTTTCCGCTAATAATTCACCACATTTTTCGTGAAATCTTCACTTGGCTGGTCACCGCAACGTTTTACGAAGATGAATCGAAGGCGCGTAAATGGAAACA
>CAIYQS010000017.1 GCA_903928395.1 uncultured Actinomycetes bacterium
GAGATCGTCCGTGCCAAGGGCGCCGTAACTGGCTCGCTGGTTTTGAGTCAAGAGGACACCGGTTCTCGGATGATGCGTATCGGTAAGAGCGAACTCGTTTATGGTGAGATCATGAGTTTCGACGAAATTTTGAACAAGATCGCCAAGGTAACTCCGGATGAAATTAAGACAATTGCCAGCACAATTCTGCCAAGACCTTCTACGCTTGCCCTTGTGGGGCCGTTTAAGTCCGCATCGAAATTTGAGAAGGTGATCGCATGACAATCAAAGTTGGCGTATTAGGTGCCAAAGGTCGAATGGGTGCAACCACTGTTGCTGCGATCAATGAGGCATCCGATCTTGAACTCGTTGCCGCCCTCGACATCGGCGATGACATCAATCAATTGGTTGCTAGCGGAGCGCAAGTTGTTGTTGATTTCACCCATCCTGATTCAGTGATGAACAATCTTGAATTTGCAATTAACCATGGCGTCAACGTTGTCGTTGGTACTACCGGATTTAATGGCGAAAAGCTTGCTTCCGTAGTTAGTTGGCTTGATGCCAACCCTGGTGTCGGCGCGCTTATCGCCCCTAACTTTGGGCTCGGCGCAGTCTTGATGATGCAGTTCGCCGCTCAAGCATCAAAGTACTTTGAGTCTGTCGAGATTATTGAACTCCATCACCCCAACAAAGCTGATGCGCCTTCCGGCACTGCAACGCGCACCGCAGAATTAATTACTGAAGCCCGAAATTCAGTTGCCAAAGAAGCAATGCCCGATGCCACCTCTTCAGGCTTAGCTGGTGCACGTGGCGCCAAAGTGGGGGATGTTCCAATCCACTCAGTTCGCTTGCGCGGACTCGTCGCACACCAAGAAGTGATCCTCGGCGAACTCGGAGAGACGCTCACCATTCGTCACGACTCGATTGACCGCACCGGCTTCATGCCCGGAGTACTACTTGGTATTCGCAAAGTGGTTGCAACTCCAGGGCTCACATTTGGACTCGAACACTTCCTCGACTTGAAATAGAATTTTCTTACTTACGAAGGAGAAAATAAATGGCTGCTCAAATCACAATGTACGGTGCCGCATGGTGCGGAGACTGTCGTCGCTCAAAGGCTTACTTGGACTCCCATAAAGTCGAATACAACTACATCGATGTAGAGGCAGATGAATCTGCATCAGAAAAAGTTATTGAGATCAATGGCGGGCAACGCTCCATCCCAGTGATCTTGTTCCCAGATGGAACTCACATGACCGAGCCATCGGACAAGGATTTGGAAGCGAAGCTAGAAGCTCTCGCTATGCTGTAAATTTTTAGGCGATACACAATCGCAGAAATTGCCATTGCCCCGACTACTACAACGGAGAATGGCAATTTTGCTTTCTGTTTGATGTTAGCGTCGGAGACTTCAATTACCTATGAAGTGGTTCAGGACTATTCCCTTCTGATTAATGGAGTTAGGTTTCATTGTCAAGATTGAGGAATAAATTTTCGGATTTGTAAGGCACTAGAGGTTTCGAATTATTTTCTTTAGACTCAGATTGATACAACTGTTCTTACAATTGAAGGAGAAATTGTGGAGTACCAGCGATCCAAAACCGTGAGTTTGAAGAATCACGCGCAATATAACGAGAAATGGCTACAGCTTCGAATCTCAGAAGATCCTTCAATACTCGGGCTGGGCGATCTCGTGGTTAGAGATGTAGAGCGCATTCACCCTAAGGCTGGACGCCTAGATTTACTTTTGTCCGATCCTGAAAGTAAAACTCGGTATGAGGTCGAAATACAATTGGGTAGTACCGATGAGAGTCACATCATTCGCACGATTGAGTACTGGGATATCGAGCGTCGGCGCTATCCCATGTATGACCACGTGGCCGTTATTGTGGCCGAAGACATCACTTCTCGTTTTCTCAACGTAGTGGGGCTATTCAATGGCTTCATTCCTCTGATCGCTGTGCAATTACGAGCCCTCCAATTGGGAGATGCGCTAACACTTTCAGCAACAACTGTCCTTGATAGAAGTTCAATGGTTGATTACGAGGAGGAGGAGCTAAACGCTTCCGAGCCGGCAGATATTGCCTTTTGGGAGAAACGCGGATCAGTTGCCACGGTAAAACTAACTGGTGAATTCTTGCCCCTCATTCAAGAAGTGACCAAAGATAAGAGATTGCACTTGAAATACAACAAGCACTATATAGGTCTGGCGCGTGAAGGTTTGGCAGATAATTTCATTATTTTTTATCCACGAAAGCAATTCGTAATTGTGGAATTGAAAATGGCACGGAGTGAAGAACTGAGATCACGGGTTGAAGATTCGGGTATTGAAATGTTGGACTATGACGCAGTTAATGGCAGATTTCGCCTGAAAGTGTCACCCGGAGATGTGGAAAGAAATCGTGAGTTATTGAGTGAATTGATCTCCGTTTGCACTGATGGACCTCTCGCGGTTCCCGAGGAGCGAGAGTAGCAATTTTCCGACGCGTTCACGTTCTGTTCGAATTCCCACCGTATCGGTGTTATCCATTTGCAATGTTTAACAGGAGATTAGAAAGCAAAGGCCTTTACCGAGTTGGAGATGACCTAGTTATTCACTATATCTTTGACTAAAATTGTAACTCAATCAAGAGAGCGCATTGGATGGAGAATAGATGTCTGGACAAGAAGAGATTAGAGAGTACATTCTTAAGAAGTTCACCTCCGCAAGAGCTCGCGAAGAGGAATCGTGTACTTTAGTTTCGGGCGAAATACATGCTGCATTGCGTCTTCAAAATAGAATGCCTTCAATTTGTGGTGTGATGTATTCATTAATGCAACCGGGAGATGAAA
>CAIYQS010000018.1 GCA_903928395.1 uncultured Actinomycetes bacterium
CAGAGCCCCTCGCAGTCTTCGGAGCAGAGCGGATTGATCGGTAAGTTCAAAATGAGTGCGTCTCGTATCGGGCCATCCAAATCGATATAGTCGCCGTCCATTTCAAGAAGTTCGTCCTCATCCAGGTCATCCAAAGCCGCAGATTTTGGTTTCTGGCGGTGATCTACTTGATAGTGAAAAAGCTCTTGGAAACTCTCCTCAATATCAAAGGTGACTGGATCTAGGCAGCGAGTGCACTCGCCGATTGCCTCGGCGCTAACACTTCCCGTTGCAAGAACGCCTTGAGCGACCGCCTCCACTCTCAGATCGAGGTAAATCGGTCCATCACTCGGCACAGCAAGGAGTGGGACGCCGATTGGCTCATGTTCGTCAAAGGTGAGTTCGTACTCCCGCATTTCCCCCGCCCGGCGCGGGAGGTCATGGCAACTAAATAAAAAAGGGTTCTTTACGTTCATGTCTACTCCGAGAGTTCAGAGAGAACATGCTTATCTTCAAATCCTTGCAACTTGTCGCGACCGCGCTGGACGACATCGAGAGTTTTATTGAGAATCACCTCGAGCGTCGCCAATCTCGAATCGATGTACGCCTCAATCTCTTCGCGTTGACCACGCGCATCGGCTTCAACTTCCAGCAAGATTCGCTTGGCTTCCGCGCGAGCGGCAGTGACGATTTCGGTTTGTTCTATCATGCGAGAAACTTCTTCACGACCGTGTGCGATCAAGGCATCTGCACTCACTTGAGCTTCTTCAAGAATCTGATCTCGTGCATCAATGATCTGTTGCGCAATTGCAAAATCTTGTGGGAAAGCGTTTCGCGCACCATCTAGTAACTCAAGGAGTTCACCTCGATGGACGACGCAGCTTGCCGAAAGCGGTACCCCGCGTGCCTCTTCAACGAGGGAAATTGCGCCTAATACTCGATCAACGGATTCCATCATTTACCTCCATGTACGAGCGCTAGCCTGCTCTTTAATTTTTCAAGAAGCGTGGCCGGGATATAGGCGGAAACATCCCCGTCATAACTTGCAATTTCCTTCACGAGCGAAGAGGACAAAAATGAATGTGCAGGCGCCGTCGACATAAATAGCGTTTCGATGCCCTTAAGTTGCAAATTGAGTTGTGACATCTGTAATTCGTAATCAAAATCTGTGACCGCACGCAATCCTTTTACAATCGCTTGAATATCGTTCTCTTCGCAATAGTCGACCAGCAAACCAGACCATGAATCGACTCGAACATTTGAGTATTTGGCGGTAACTTCTGTGATCATCTCAATTCGCTCTGGGACGGTAAAAAGAGTGCTCTTCGTCTTATTAACCAGAACCGCAATCACGACTTCATCAAACATATTGCTGGCTCGCTCGATGATATCCAAGTGTCCAAATGTGATTGGATCAAAGGATCCCGGGCATACAACTCTTTTCACGGCAAAACGCTAGCAGAGTAGCCCCCATAGAAGATACTTCCAGGGCCGTAGGAGCGCACTTTGAACTCCGCCATGCCTGCTGGCCACAAAAAAGGAGAGCCTTTGCTTTTGCGCTCTACCGCAATGATTCCGTGAGGTTGCAACAAGTCGTGACCTCTGATTGCTTCGAGTAATTCGAAAATATCCTCGTTTGACAACTCATAAGGTGGATCCATAAAAATAATGTCGTACTTTCCTGATTCGCTCGCGAGAGCTGAATCCAGAAATTTTGCGGAAGTAGTGTGAAAAACTTGAAATCTCCCCAGCGGCGCTTTAACTAGTTTGAAATTACCGATGGTGACATTACCCATGTCTCTATCGGATTCAACTGCGTGAACCAATGCCGCACCCCGAGAAAGTGCTTCTACGCCAACTGCCCCACTCCCAGCAAAGAGATCTAGGAAATGTATGCCGGCAAAAGAGGAGAACTCCGAAACCAAAGAAGAGAAAAGACCTTCGCGGGCACGATCTGATGTTGGCCTGGTCCGAAGATCTGGTGGAGAAATTAAAGTCTTCCCTTTTGCGCTGCCTGCGATGATTCTCATTCTTTATAAATACCTACCCTTTATCAACAAACGAACTAGCATCATCGTTTCGAAGCTCTGCTACGGCCGCGGCCAAACTGGGTGAACGAGCCAACGTTGGATCTTCAGATATGAGTTTAGTTCCAACCATTCTTGCTTTCTCAATAAGCGGTTCGTCTCGTAATACTTTAAGCAGTCGTAAATGAGATCGAACACCTGATTGTGCTTTTCCAAGCACATCACCTTCGCTTCGCTGCTCGAGATCGATGCGTGATAACTCGAAGCCATCAACCGTGCTGGCAACCGCGTTGAGCCGAACCATGGCTCCAGAATCTTCTGCGGCGCTTGATACTAAGAGACATAATCCTGGAACTTCACCCCGACCAACTCGCCCACGAAGTTGATGTAGTTGTGAAACTCCAAAACGATCGCCGTCCATGATAACCATCATCGATGC
>CAIYQS010000019.1 GCA_903928395.1 uncultured Actinomycetes bacterium
AGGGTAAATATCTTTCATATCACAAGGATATTCTCGGAGCGATGGTTTTCACACCCATTGAAGATTGGGCCACCGATGATGTTTGGGAATACATTATCAATGTTCCAAACCCTTGGGGCGGTGATAATCGCGAGCTCATTACAATGTATCGTAATGCTCAAGCTGGCGAGTGCCCGACCGTCATTGACAAATCAACCCCAAGTTGCGGCGGCGGACGTTTTGGTTGCTGGACATGCACAGTAGTCGCTAAAGACCGCTCTATGGAAGCCATGATTGATAACGGCGAAGAGTGGCTACAGCCCATGCTCGACATGCGCGACTGGTTGACCGACACCCAAATCCCTGAGAATAAGCCAAAGATTCGTGACCACCGCCGCCGGAATGGACGCGTGGAATATTTTGATGCTAATGGCGATAAGCGCATTGTGTGGGGACCTTATAAACCTGAATTTCGACAAGAAATTCTACGCCGGCTACTCCGGACACAAATGGCGGTTCGCCGGACTGGACCTGATCCCAAGATAAATCTGATACTTCCCCTAGAATTGCACAAGATCCGTCAGCTATGGCTTCATGAAGAAGGCGATTGGCAGGATAGTTTGCCTAAAATCTATAAAGAGGAAACGGGTGAATCATTGGATTGGTTGGTGGATGATCAGGCTGGTGTCGGTGGCATCGAGAAACGAATCCTTGAAGAGACCGCTGGCGAGGCGGGATTGCCAGAAGGAATGATGCAGCAATTGTTTGATGTTGAGCGTGGCCATCAAGGCATGTCTCGTCGTTTTGGCATTTACGACAAAATAGATGATGTGCTTTCCAAAAATTGGGAAACCCTAGATGAGGCTCTTGCCAGAACTAAAAACCAGCCGGGGATTGAGCCATGATACTTAAGCAACTCATACTTGAGAACTATTGCCTATTCTCGGGTTCCCATAAATTCGATTTAGAACCGCGCATTAAATACAATACGGTTCGTCCGATAATTCTTTTCGGCGGCAAGAATGGTGCTGGGAAAACCACTTTCCTCAGCGCCATCCAGCTAGCTTTCTATGGCCGGCACGCAGTAGGTGAACGCCTGACAGAAAAAGAATATCATGCCGTCCTCCGCAATCGAATCCACCGTAACAATCAGACTGACCGACGCGCCTCTTATGCCAAAGTGAGCTTGCGCTTTGATCTCGTTACGCAGGGAGAAAAACATGAATACAACATTGAGCGCTCATGGAACGGTGCTGAGAATTCACATTTTAAGGAGTTCTTAAAAGTAGAGCGGGATGGCAAGAAGCTGGAAGATCTTAGTGGAGAACACCTACAGTCATTTGTTGCTGACATTGTGCCCGAACGGCTAGCTCAATTATTTTTCTTTGACGGCGAGAAGATCAAGAACATCGCTGAAGACATCACGAGCAACGCTGCCATTTCTGATGCAATTCAAACCTTGCTTGGAATTGATTTGGTAAAGTCTTTGCAGTCCGATTTGGGGATATACAAGTCTCGTCTTCTTAAAAACGCCAACCCAACCGCTTACGATCAGG
>CAIYQS010000020.1 GCA_903928395.1 uncultured Actinomycetes bacterium
AATTCTTTTCTCGCGCATAACTTCGCGCAGCGCATCATCATTCAAAACAATTGCCACCAACGGACAATCTTGCGGTCCGTTATAAGCATCGGGATGGCATAGATTGCAAGGTTGCCCTGGTTGCAACGGACAAGCCGCCCGGCCGCTCGTATTCTTTGCTAACCCCGGAAAATTGTCCACGCCTGCCATAAGGGAGAACTTACGCCTGTCGCCTGGCGTGATTTCCCGATAAGTGGAGTGGTGACACTTACCGTCCCTGCGCTATGTGGCACTATGTCGCACATGGAAACCCCCAAGTCTTCTCTCGGTTCAATTATTGACGGATTTGTTGTGAGCTTTCGAAATCATGACATCGGATCGTGTGAACCTCACATCGCAGAAGGATTCCAATGGTTCAACGCAGATGGCAGTTTGGTTTTGGAAGGTAAAGAGAGTTTTCTGAAGGGGCTTCAAGAATTTTGGAAAGTTAATCCCGACGTTGTCAACGCGTCCTCAATTTGTGTAGAAGTAGGTAATTTGGTCGCCCACACTGAAACTTTTACCGGTTTTTCTGATGGCCATACATCCGAGAACATGTGGGTATACGAATTTCAAGGTATGCAAATCAGAAAAATGTACGGGTTTAGCGTAAAAACAGACGGCTAAATAGTTTCCTCTACTTCAACTAGCTTCAGCTTTTTGGCCCACTCGTACGGAATCTGCACCTTTTGGTTCATGTGCAAATTAATTAGCACCCATCCGATGACGACATAAATCAGGGCATTTATAATGGCTCCAGTCCATTCTGCATGGCCGGTGACGATCTTTGTATATTGCGTAGCGCTTTCAAATTGCATAGGGGAGTCACTCAGTCCATGTAGGAGAATTGGCACCCAAATGTTCCCGGTATAAAGCATCAGACCTACTGCCAGATAGCCAAAAGCACTCGCGCTCATGACCTGGGCCAAAGTGTAAGAGAGCGACTGCCCTCCCCAGATGACATTTCCAAGGTGCAATAGCCCAAAGTGAATAGACGAAATCACGGTGGCAACCAGAACTCCATACCCTTCCAAGCAAGCGTAAATAAAGCCGCGGCTGAAGAATTCTTCATCTATTCCAATGAATAGTGCGAATATCAATCCTTCAAGGATCTGCGAAGTTCGGAATGAGGTTATCTGAGAGTGCATGAAGCCTGGAAGAGTTAGAACCGCGACCACACCCAAACCGATAAGAAGCCGCTTTCGACAAGTCACACCCCTGACCCTTCGTAAGGCTTGCGGGTAGAGAACTTTCATACCAATCAATGCGAGCAGGGTGGTCAAACATCGGGCGATGACCACTCGCCAAAAGTTGGAGATGGGTAACTTATCGACAGGGATCCACGAGGTAACCCAATCACCAACGATTGTCGCCAACACGATTATTGTAAAAAGTCTTTGCTATCGCGAGCCCCTTGAGGCGGTTGAATGGGATCAAAAGACGTACTTCTCTTTGATCGGAATAGTTCCATCAAAGAGCTCGGTAATGAATTGATCCCCACGACCTGATTCCGAGATTTCTCTCAGCGCATCAAGAAGTGGCACAGAGTCGGCAAAGCCGTACCGGGCTTTTATAGCCGAGAAATCATCCTTTGAAATAATGAGATCGGTTTCCATGTCTCGG
>CAIYQS010000021.1 GCA_903928395.1 uncultured Actinomycetes bacterium
ACCCACGCGGTCGGGTGTGTTGCCCAACTACATTTTGCTGCACTACAAAAATTGCAGTGCGGAGGTAGCTCGATTCTTCAAAGGAGCAGAGGAGAAAGGTATCTTGCCAAGCCCAATAAGGTCAAAACGAGCCCCTTATAGACCTGCTCTCCCCCGGCTTGGCTGCGACACGCCGAAGATCCTTTTTTGGCTATATGAGCGTAGGCTAGAGAGGTGAGTCAGCTCCTGGATAAGCCACGCGAGGGCGAAAAACCACGCCTTCGCGGCCTGATTCACCTCATTATGAGTCCAGTTTCCCTGGTGGCAGGCCTGGTTTTAGTCGCTTTAGCCGACAAATTGCGGGGTCGCATCGCCCTTGGAATCTTTACCCTCGCTGCCGTGACCCTTTTCACTGGAAGCGCCCTATATCACCGCGTGGGTTGGAAGCCAAAGACCAAAGAAGTCTGGCGCCGGATTGATCATGCCAATATCACCATTCTGATCGCCGGAACCTATACCCCGTTCGCGATTTTCCTACTCGATAAAACTCAGGCAATCGTGCTCCTCTCTATTGTGTGGGGCGGTGCCATCGCCACCTCTCTACTTCGCGTCCTCTGGCTTCGCGCACCGCGCTGGTTGTACGTCCCGATTTATCTCGCCCTGGGTTGGGCCGCAGTCTTCTTCATGCCAGATTTTTGGCGCAACGGAGGCGTCGCCGTATTCCTTTTGATTTTATTAGGTGGAATTTGTTACTCACTTGGGGCAGTTATTTACGCCTTAAAGAGACCAAATTTTTCCACCAAGTGGTTTGGCTTCCATGAACTATTTCACGCCCTTACAGCCGCAGCATTCGTAGTCCAATTTATAGCCGCAGGAATTGTGGTTTACACGCATCAATAACAAATAGTTAAGGAATACACGTTTCATGCCTTCCCACACAAGTAATTTGGATGCTCAAGTAATTTCAGAGTTCTTAGCTTCCCGGCGAAGCACCCGAGATTTCATCAAAGACAAATCAGTCCCCCAAGAAATTCTGGATCAACTTCTCACCGATGCATTAACTGCGCCAAGTTGGTCTAACACTCGCCCTTTTAAGATTGCTGTTGCTACGGGCGATGTACGCGATCGCATCAGCGAGGAATTTTTGAATAGATGGAGCGCGCTGGCAAAGGGTAGAAACGGAAATGTGTTTGCGAAAATTAAACTATTGGTAACTCGCTATGGTCTGCCTACTAGCAATCGTCTTAGCGCTAAACCGTATGTCGCAGAACTCAAACCGAGAGCCTTTCAAATTGGAAAGGAGTTGTACCAAGCCCTTGGTGTTGAAAGAGGGAATCGCAAAGCACGCGATGAGCAATGGGCGAAAAACTATGAATTCTTTGGAGCGCCTGTTGAACTATTCATCTTTATCCATAAGAGTTTAGGAATCTGGTCCGCATCAGATGCTGGGTTGATGATGGAAAACCTGATGCTATCCGCACACGCTCATGGGCTCGGAACTTGTGCGCAAGGCGCAGTGGTGATTTGGGATGATGTCGTTCGTAAGGAATTCGATGTATCTAGTGATTACCGCATGCTAACCGGGCTCGCCATTGGCTACCCAACCGATGCGCCCGTGAACTGCTTCGGCGCACATCGCCTAGAACCAGCAGAAATTACTCTCAAAACGAAATAAGGCAAACAAGAAAGACCCCGCACAGTTAAGTGCGGGGTCTTTCTTTTAATTTGTGATTAACGAACTTCGATATCATCCAGACGAATTGCTTCTCCGGAGCCTTGTGCCTCAAATGGAGTGAAGTCATATTCATCGTAAGCAGCGTAGACCGCAGCCTTTGCTTCCTCAGTTGGTTCAACACGCACGTTGCGATAACGAGCAAGTCCAGTACCAGCAGGGATGAGCTTTCCGATGATGACGTTCTCCTTGAGACCGAGCAATGGATCGCTCTTTTCGGATAGCGCTGCATCGGTCAGAACCTTTGTGGTCTCTTGGAAGGATGCTGCTGACAACCATGATTCAGTTGCAAGAGATGCCTTCGTGATACCCATAAGTTCTGGACGACCTGAAGCTGCCTTGCCACCTGTGGTGACAACGCGGCGGTTCTCATTCTCAAAGCGACCGCGCTCGACGAGCTCACC